>NZ_VMBJ01000330.1:0-208 GCF_010608305.1 Stenotrophomonas sp. AS012628
CTATACCAACTGATCGAGCCTCGCATGAAATCGGTACTCCACCAGATCGGCAAGACCTCGCTGGCAGCCGCGCTCAGCGGCGCCGTCCTGCTCTCCGCCCAGACCACCCACGCCGCCGCCCTGTCGGTCAGCCAGCAGCCGCTGATGCTGATCCAGGGCGTCGCCCCGAACATGCTGGTGACTCTCGACGACTCGGGCAGTATGGCTT
>NZ_VMBJ01000331.1:0-208 GCF_010608305.1 Stenotrophomonas sp. AS012628
CCGCCACTGGCTGGAGATGCAGCGCGATCCGCTGGCCTGGTTGCAGAAGATGCACGTCGCGCAGCCGGACCTCGCGGTTGCCCGCATGGTCCCGCAGCGCCTCTGGTGCCTGTTCCATCCGCAGGCGGTGCAGGAATTGATGGTCGATCGCCGCGATGACCTGCAACGCTGGCAGCCGGCGCTGTGCATGCTGAAACAGTGGAACGGG
>NZ_VMBJ01000332.1:0-208 GCF_010608305.1 Stenotrophomonas sp. AS012628
CCCTGAAGGACGGCAAGGTCGAGCAGAACAACTTCGACGGCTACCAGGTGCTGCGGATCGCCGAGATGCCCAAGGTCGAAGTGCACATCGTGCCCTCCGGCGAAGCGCCCACCGGGGTCGGCGAACCCGGTGTGGCGCCCATCGGCCCGGCGCTGGCCAATGCGATCTTCGCCGCCACCGGGCAACGCCTGTACAACCTGCCCTTCCC
>NZ_VMBJ01000333.1:0-207 GCF_010608305.1 Stenotrophomonas sp. AS012628
TCAAATAAGTGTTGACGCCAGTTTCTATCTCCCTATAATGCGCACCACTCCCGGCGACGACGAAGAGTAAATGCTTGAAAATCAAGGATTTATGGATTCTCTCCCAGGGGTGGTGAAGTGCTCCGGCAGGTTGTTCGCCGCAGCGGTTCGGTCCCGAAAGGGGCTCGAAACGAAGCTTCACCGAGGTGCTTGACAGCGAATTTGAAC
>NZ_VMBJ01000334.1:0-207 GCF_010608305.1 Stenotrophomonas sp. AS012628
CAGATGGAACAGCGCGGCGGGCTGGCTGTAGTAGTCATCGTCCACCCGGTGGTTCCAGTGGTCCGCCGCACCCTCCAGGCTCAGCGGCGGCTCGGAGAAGTCAGGCTGCTCCTGCCACTGGTTGAAGCTGTTCGGCTCGTAGGTGACGCGCTGATGGGCGTTGTTGCCGTCCACCCGCATGCCGCCGTCGCGGTGGTAGACCTGGTG
>NZ_VMBJ01000335.1:0-207 GCF_010608305.1 Stenotrophomonas sp. AS012628
GTAGGTGTTCTGGTACTCCGCGTCCACCCCCAGGCTGACCGCCTTGCGGCCTTCCTCGAAGTTGGCGCCGGGGCCGGGCGAATAGCCATCGACGTCGTGCGACCAAGCCACGCTGGGCTTGAGGTTCACGCCCATGAACACGTCGTTGTAGTCCCAGATCGCACGGGCGCGATAACCCCAGGCGTCCGAGGTGGTATAGCCATCGTT
>NZ_VMBJ01000336.1:0-207 GCF_010608305.1 Stenotrophomonas sp. AS012628
GCGTGGCGACGACGAGGTTGTCTTCGCTGAAGTACGTCTGCGCCACGTGCTGGATCTGCGCCGACGTCACGCCCTTGATCTTCTCAAGCTGGCGATCGATGGAGCGCCACGACAGGCCGCTCATCTCGTTCATGCCGATCTCCATGCCCTGCCCGAAAACCGAGTCGCGCTTGTAGATCTGCGCGGCCACAACCTGTGCCTTCACGC
>NZ_VMBJ01000337.1:0-207 GCF_010608305.1 Stenotrophomonas sp. AS012628
GAACCGGCCATGCGCACGCTCATCCTTTCCCTGCTGCTGCTCGTCGACCTCACCGCCCAGGCGGCGACCCTCGGCTTTCCCGCCCTGCCCGGCGGCGGCCTGGTCTACAAGCAGGTGCAGAGCATCCGCGAGCGGCGCTTCGCCGACCTGGTCGAGCAGAAGACCGATTTCAGCTGCGGCGCCGCGGCCCTCGCGACCATCCTGGAG
>NZ_VMBJ01000338.1:0-205 GCF_010608305.1 Stenotrophomonas sp. AS012628
GGCATACTCCTGCAAGCTGTTCTTCGCGGCTGGCATCGGCCAATGGCGCTTCGTGGGCGAAATGGCCGAGGTGGCCAGCTACACCATGGCGATCCTGCTGCGCCAGGTGCGCAAGGCCCGCCGCGACTACATCGCCACCGAGCTTAAGCGCTGCAAGGCCTCCACCAAAACCAAGCGTGGCGACCTGTTCTGCGACGCCTGGGTG
>NZ_VMBJ01000339.1:0-205 GCF_010608305.1 Stenotrophomonas sp. AS012628
GGGTCGCGAGGTGATCTTCGGTTTCCGTGATGCCCTCGGCGCGCTCCAGGCCGTGGCGGCGCAGATCGTCGCGCAACACCACGAGCGGCTTCTCGTTCATGAAACCGGCCTGGTAGTACGAGCCGTACAAGAACACTTCGGGCTTGCCGACGCCGATAAACAGTTCGGTGTATTCGTCGTCGGCCTGCTCGGCGGTGGTCTGGCC
>NZ_VMBJ01000034.1:0-51270 GCF_010608305.1 Stenotrophomonas sp. AS012628
CCCCTCCACCCCCGCCAGTGCCCGCGGCCGCATTGGCCGGTGCGCAGCGGATGGACGGCGCGGGGCTTCGAGCGCTGCGGGAGCAGGGGTGCGGGGCAACGGTGCATGGGCCGACTCGGACATACGACCACGTCGCCTATCTGACCCGGCCTGTTTTCAGCGTCGATGGGCAGTGGGCTATGATTGCGGTCGCCTGGGATTCGTGTTCCGACGATTTCGTCTACCGGGAGCTTGTCGTGCTGCATCGGGAACAAGGACGCTGGATGGCCGAACCCCCGGAACGGGGTCTGGGCGGCGTATGGGACGGCCGCATACTGCGGCCCTGGACGTACAACCACTGACGAGGAAGAGCGCATGGATGTCGCTGCACGCAAGAACAGGACGTTGTTTCGTTGGATCATGGTGACGCTGCTGGCGGTGTTGTTGCCGTTTGCAGCGCTGGCGCAGCCCGCAGCCGGGCAGGCCGATGGCGCCGAAGCCGCCACTGCCGCGGAAGAGGCCCAATGCCGCGCCTGCAGCTATGAGCGTATCGGGCCCAAGGTCGATATCGGACTGGTTGCACTGGTATCGCTGCTGGTGGTGGGTCTGCTGATCGCAGCGTCGCGGGAATGGGGCACCACGTCGCAGCGCTGGACCTGCCGCACGCTGGCTCTGCTGCTGGTGGGCATCGGCCTGGCGTTGCTGTGGTGGGCTGGCAGCGTCGTCTACCTGGGCTACAACCCGTGGCAGGACATGGCCCCCCCCGGCGATGGTTCGCTTACCTCGACACTGCTCAACACCTCACCGAAGTGGCTGGCGGCGCTGGTGTTGATTGGTTTCGCGCCTTCCATCTGGAAGCGCAGCGAACGCCTGCCGGCCTGGCGCATCGGCTGACCCTGGAACGACGGCGCCGGGTCAGACCCGGCGCCGCCTGCGGCCATCAGTCAAAGCGCCAGCGCACGCCCGCATAGACGCCACGGCCTTCGCCTGGCGTCGAGCGCGCGACATCCTTGCCGGCGTCGTCGTAGCCCGGCGTGACCGTGGCGGCGTAGTGGCGGTTGCCGATGTTGCGCATCTCCGCCCAGGCCTGCCAGCGACCACCGGGTGCCTCGTAGCCGATGCGGCTGCCGAAGATCACGTGGCTGTCGGCCCAGTAGCTGTTGGCGTAGTCCACCGCGATGCGCGAGGCGTATTCGGTGTTCAGCGCGGCGTACAGGCCGGAGGCATGATCGAAGCGCAGCTCGGCCTGGTAGCTGTGGCGCGGCAGGCCCGGCAGGCGGTTGCTGCCGAAGCGCGCATCGTGGCGGTAACCGAAATCACTGAAGGTGTACGCCTGGCGCAACGACAGGCGCCCCGGCGCGGCCTGCCACAGTGTGCTGTCCAATCCGGCTTCGATGCCACGGTGCACGGTGGGGCTGGCGTTGTTCTCTGCGATGAACAGGTTCGGTACCGGCTGCAGCTCCACGCTCAACAATTCATGGTTCACGTGGGCGTAGTAGCCGGTCAGTTCCCAGCGACCCAGCGCCGCGTCACCGCGCGCGCCCAGTTCCAGCGTGGTGACGGTCTGGTTCTGCATCGGCACCGGCGCGCGCTGGCGGCCGGTAGACGGGCCATTGCCCGGCCCGAAGTACTGGTTCGAGCCCCAGATCATCGACCACGGGTGCGGCGCCTCCACCGAACGGCTGAGGTTGCCGAACCACTGCGTCTGCGCGCTGTGCTGCCAGGTGAAGCCCAGTCGCGGCGCGTAGTCCCAGTCGTGGTCGCGCAGGCGGCCGCCGCTGCTCGGCCAGGTCACCTGCACGTCGCGGCGGGTGCTGATCAGTGCCAGCCCGGTCTGCATGCGCAGGCGGTCGTTGAAGGTGAGGGTATTGCCGACGTGCAGCGTGCTGTCGGTGCCGTGGTGGCGGAAGTCACGCGTGCGCGTACCGGCGGCATAGCCGTTGCTGGCAAAGCGCAGCGACTCGCGCACATCGGCGTCCAGATCGTGGGTGACGCGCAGACCGATCGTGGTTTGGCTGTCCAGGCCGAACAGCCGGTGGCGGTGGTGGTAGTCCAGCGTGGCGTTGAGGTTGGCGTAGTCCAGCTGCTGGCGGTACAGGCTCTCGTTCAAGTCCATCGGATACGTGTGGTAGACCAGCCCGGCCTGCAGCGAAGAATCCTCGTCGATCTGCAGCGTGGTGACATTGCCCACCCAGGTACTGCCCGGCTGCGGGCGGCGCGCATCGATGGCCAGGTTGGCCGCGTTTGCCGCATGCGGATCGTTGCGGATCTGATCGCGGGTCAGGCGGCCGGGCGTTTCATGATTGGTTTCGCGGTAGCGCACGAAAAAGCGCGTCTGCAGATCGGGGGTGATCTGCCAGCCGATGTTGGCCATCGCGCCCTTGCCGTCGCCGCGCGCATGGCGCTGATAACCATCGAACTCGGTATCGGTATAGGCCAGGAAGTAATCGACATCGCCACTGACGCCGCCCCAGCTGATGCCGTGCTTCTGGTAGCCACGGCTACCCGCTTCGTAGTGCAGCTGCACGCCGGCCGAATCACGGCCGCTGCGGCTTACATAGTCGATGGCACCGCCCAGCGCCAGCGCGCCGCGCTCGAAACCATTGGCGCCCCGCAGCACTTCCACGCGTGACAGCCACAGCGGTTCGAGCAGCTCGTAGGGCGTGCCGCCCGGTCCGGTCAGCGGCAGCCCGTCGATCGAAACTGCAATACCAGACGCATGGGCACCCGGGCCACGGTTGATGCCCGAACCGCGGATCGAGATCTTGGTGCCCTCGTTGCCCGGCGACTGCGCGCTGATGCCGGGCTGGGAGGCCAGCACATCGGCGCTGCTGGAAAGGCGGCTGTCGGCCTTGGCCACGTCGATGACGTTGCTGGCGCCGGGTACACGCTTCAGTGCCTCGCGCGCCTGGGCACTGGCATCAGCGGCAGCGGTGACCTGCACGGCATCCAGCGTGGTGGCCTGCGGGGCCGCAGCGGCGGTGGAAGCTAGGCCGAGGGAAACGGCCAGGAACAGCAGTGATGGGGTGGGGCGGTACGGCGAGAGCGACATGCGGAAATGCTGTAAACCACGAAAGTGGCTCGCAAGTTAACAGGTCGGCGCCGTCACGTCACCCGTCGCTCGCGTATGGCCGCCCGCAACATCCATGTAGAGCCGAGCCCATGCTCGGCTATGCGCGCAGCGCGGGTCTCCTGCGATCGCAACGAAGAGCAGCCAAGCATGGGCTCGGCTCTACAGCAGGGTTTAGGGCGAGGGCTTCGCCAGCGCCTTGGCCTTCGCATACAGCCGATCAGCCGCTTCCCTTTCGCCCAATGCCGCATGGCACTCGGCCAGGCTGTCCCACGCGTTGGCCGAATCCGGATACAGCTCGGTGTTGAGCATGAACACCTTCAACGCTCTACGTGCACCAAGGCTCTCGCGAATGGCATAGCCATCGGCATTGATCGCGCGCTCCAGTTCGCCGGTGGGAACGCCATTACTGTCGCGCAGCCAGCTACGCATCTGCGTTTTCGCATCGGTGCTGTCATCCAGCGCATACGCGATCAGCCGCTCGGACAGCACCGCATGCGGAAACTCCTGCGGCGCGGCGACCGCCATCGTGCTCTCCACTAGCGTGCTGGACCAGACATTGCGGGCGCTGCCGTTGGTCAGGTACACGAACACCCAGTAGCCGCTGGCCAGCGTGCCCTTGTAGGCCAGCCGCGCACGTACACGGGTGCCGCCATCGTGACCGACCTGGGTGTAGCCGTCGCTGCGGGTGGTGTCCCAGCCGGTGGAGAAGAAACTGCTGCCGCCACCGCTCAGTTTCTGCGGCTGCCAGAGCTTTTCCAGGGTCGCCGTGCGTAGCAGCTTGCCGGTCGCCAGCGCCTGCAGGAAACGGTTCATGTCGCCTACGGTGGTCTGCAGATCGGCATGGCCCCAGCCGTAGTCCGGCCAGGGATCCTCATTGGCCGGTTGCAAGGTGCCGTCTTTGCCGATGTAGGCCACCGCCGCACGCTGCGCCGGCACGCTGGCCACGCCCCACGAGGTGCTGGCCATCTTCAAAGGCTGCAGGATGCGTTCGCGTGCGATGGCCGGGTAGGGCTTGCGATAGTGCGCTTCCAGCAACGCCGTCAGCACCAGGTAGTTCGCCTGGGTGTACTGCACGCGGCTGCCGGTGGCGAACTGCATCGGCGCCGCGCCGGCCACCTTCAGCGCAGCGGCAAGATCAGGCGCCACACCGGTGTAGCCCTTGCTGACCCAGCGGTTCTCCACCCGGTCGTAGTACTCGCCGATACCCGAGCTGTGGTTGAGGAAGTCGCGCACGTGGATTGCCTGCCATGCAGTCGGCAGGCCCGGAACATAGCGGCTTGCCGGCGCCTCCAGATCCACCTTGCCCTGATCGACCAATTGCATCACCAGCGTGCTGGTCAGCAGCTTGGCCATCGATTGCGCGGCGAAAATGGAATCGACGGTGGCCGGTGCGTGGGAGGCCGGGTCACGCTCGCCGCTGGCGCCCTGGTACAGCACCTGTCCGTTGTGGGCGACCAGCACCGCTTGCCCGGCGATGCCGTAGCGCTTGCGGTTGGTCTGCAGTTGGGCTTCGAGCTGTGAAGAGAGGCCGACGGGGAGCCCACGCGCAGAAGCGGGTGGAGCAGCGAACAGGGCGCAGAGCAATGCAGCAGCAAAGGTGCGGTACATCGCGGTGATCCATCAGCGGTGATGGCGCATGTTGCTCAGCGGCGGTCGACGGGTCAAGCGGAGGCGGGCGCCTATGTGAATGCGTGAATTTCCAATGGCCTGTCGTAAACAGCTCTTCGCGACGGATGAGGCACCAGATATAAGAACGCCTCAGTCCAAACCGACGAGATAGCCTTGCATGGGAGGGTTAATGGAGGAGGATGAGGATTTCGCGCTCTTCATCGAGAGCTTCGGAGAGGCAACTGAACACGATCCGGTGCCAGAGACCAGCTTCTCCAAGTGGACGGGCATCTTGCCCGAATCGCTCTTGAGCTATTGGCGTCGGGATGGATGGGCGAACTATGGCAACGGACGCCTGTGGACGGTGAATCCCGAGGACTACGACGGCCTGATGCGCGCGTGGTTGGCCGGTACTCCATTTACACAGATCGATACCTACCATGTGTTTGCCAGAAGCGGGTTTGGACGCCTCTACCTGTGCGGCGAAGCATCAGGTGCGGGCTTGAACATCGATCCAGTCAGCAGTGAAGTGTTTGCTCTTCAGAACTGTTTGAGGCCGAAGTCTCTTGCACGACAGGACGGTGGCATCAAGGCCTTCTTCGCCTGTGCGGAGCTCGACGATTTTGATCTGATGGATGGGGATGAAGAACTGCTCTTCGATAGGGCTGTGAACACTTGTGGGAACTTGCTGGCGGATGAGATGTTTGGCTTTGAGCCAGCGTTGGTTTGCGGCGGAGAATTCACCATTGAGAATGTGCGCAAGCTAAAGATTCAGCCGCACCTGCACATGCTCAGGGAGTTCGCCACACCTGCGTTTCCACGCTATGCGATTGATGTTAAACCGCTGGCCCGGAAGTGATCCGATCAAGTCGAATCATGTAGAGCCGAGCCCATGCTCGGCTGCCTTCCGGTCAGGCGTCGTGACCCTGGAAGCACTGAGCCGAGCATGGCTCGGCTCTACAGGTGCCTTGCGGTAGTGCCGGCCAGTGGCCGGCACCCCTGCGATCAGCCGAGAATCCCCGGCAGATCCAGCCCCTTCTCCTTCGCGCAGTCGATCGCGATCTCATAGCCCGCATCGGCATGGCGCATCACGCCGGTCGCCGGGTCGTTCCACAACACGCGGCCAATCCGCTTCGCCGCTGCCTCGGTGCCATCGCACACGATCACCATGCCGGCATGCTGCGAGAAGCCCATGCCCACGCCACCGCCGTGGTGCAGCGACACCCAGGTCGCGCCGCTGGCGGTGTTGAGCAGGGCGTTCAGCAGCGGCCAGTCGGAGACCGCATCGGAGCCGTCTGCCATCGCTTCGGTTTCGCGGTTCGGTGAAGCGACGCTGCCACTGTCCAGGTGGTCACGGCCGATCACCACCGGCGCCTTCAGTTCACCGTTGGCGACCATCTCGTTGAACGCCAGGCCCAGACGATCGCGGTCGCCCAGACCCACCCAGCAGATGCGCGCCGGCAGGCCCTGGAACTTGATCTTCTCGGCGGCCATGTCCAGCCAGCGGTGCAGGTGTGGGTTGTCCGGAATCAGCTCCTTCACCTTGGCATCGGTCTTGGCGATGTCTTCCGGGTCGCCACTCAGCGCCGCCCAGCGGAACGGGCCGATGCCACGGCAGAACAGCGGGCGGATATACGCGGGCACGAAACCCGGGAAATCGAAGGCATTGGCCACGCCTTCTTCCAGCGCCATCTGCCGCAGGTTGTTGCCGTAATCCACGGTGGGCACGCCCAGTGCGTGGAAGCCGAGCATGGCGCGGATGTGATTGGCCATCGAAGCACGCGCGGCCTTTTCCACCTCCTTCGGTGCAGAGACACGCTTCTCGTCCCATTGCTCGACGGTCCAGCCCTGCGGCAGGTAGCCGTTCACCGGGTCGTGCGCGGAGGTCTGGTCGGTCAGCAGGTCCGGCTTCACGCCGCGCTTGAGCAGTTCGGCCAGCACGTCGGCAACGTTGCCGAGCAGGCCCACCGACTTCGGCGTTCCGGCCTTGCACGACGCCTCGATCAGGCGCAGCGCTTCGTCAAGATTGTCGGTCCAGGTATCCAGATAGCCGGTGCGCAGGCGCATGTCGATGCTGCTCTTGCGGCACTCGACGGCCAGGCAGGAGGCGCCGGCCATCACGGCAGCCAGCGGCTGTGCACCGCCCATGCCGCCGAGGCCGCCGGTGAACAGCCACTTCCCGGTCAGGTCGCCACCGAAGTGCTGGCGGCCCATTTCCACGAAAGTCTCGTAGGTGCCCTGCACGATGCCCTGCGCGCCGATGTAGATCCAGCTGCCGGCGGTCATCTGGCCATACATGGCCAGGCCCTTCCTATCCAGCTCGTTGAAGTGGTCCCAGTTGGCCCAGCGCGGTACCAGGTTGGAATTGGCGATCAGCACGCGCGGTGCATCGGCATGGGTGCGGAACACACCCACCGGCTTGCCCGACTGCACCAGCAGGGTCTGGTCGTCGTCCAGGCGCTTGAGCGTTTCGACGATGGCATCGAAGCTCTCCCAGTCACGCGCGGCGCGGCCTATGCCGCCGTACACCACCAGCTCCTGCGGCCGCTCGGCCACGTCCGGGTGCAGGTTGTTCATCAGCATGCGCAACGGCGCTTCGGTCAGCCAGCTCTTGGCGTTGAGCGTGGTGCCGGTCGGCGCGGCGATGGTGCGGGACGGGTCGTTGCGGGTCATGCGGCGCTCCGGTTCGTAGCGAATTCAAGGCAGGCATTGAGCACCTGCGCCAGGGTGTGGCGCAGTGGTGCGGCGTGGTCGGGGTCGAGCGGGGTGGGCCAGCTGTGTTCGTCCACCTGGTCCGGCAGGGGTTCGTGCATGTAGCCACGGCAGGCCAGCTCCATCTGCAGGCTGTGCACGCCGCCGGCGATGTTGCTGTAGTGGCGGGTGATCCAGCCGCCCTTGAAGCGGCCGTTGCGCACCTGGCTCATGCCACTGATCTTCAGCAGGTTTTCCACAACATCGCTCAGGGCGTTGTCGCAGGACGTGTCGGGTGCGCCGGACGGCCCGGCGGTACCGAGGTTGAACTGCGGCAGCTCGCCATCGAACAGGTGCGGAATATGCGAGCGGATCGAATGCGCGTCGTACACCACCACCGTACCGTGCTGCGCGCGCAGGCGGGTGATCTGTGCGGCCAGCGCATCGTGGTAGGGCAGGAAATATGTGTCGCGGCGCCGCGCGATCTCGGCGTCATCCGGCTCGCGGCCCGCGTGGTACAGCGGCTGGTTGTCGAAGGTGGTCAGCGGGCACAGGCCGGTGGTGTTCTGGCCCGGGTACAGCGACACACCGCTGGGATCGCGGTTGAGGTCGATCACCGAACGTGAGATCGCCGAGCGAACCGTGGTCGCGCCCATGCCGCGCACGAAGTCGTACAGCTCATGCACCCACCAGTCGGCATCGCGGCGTGCCAGCCACGGCGAGTGGTAGTCGCCGATCAGGTCGTGCGGCAGCTCGCTGCCGGTATGCGGGAAGCTGACGATGAGGGGGGCGTCGCCCTCGTGCACCGTCAGCCAGTCGGGATGGGTATTCATGCCTGCGGTTCCACGGTTGGCAGCAGGTCGGTCAGGCCCTGCGCCAGCGCGCCACTGCGCACCAGATTCGTGGCGGTCACCATGTCCGGATGGAAGTAGCGGTCTTCTTCCAGCGTCGGCACCTGCGCACGCAGCGTGGCGCGCACGGTTTCCAGCGCGGCACTGGAGCGCAGCGGCGCATGGAAGTCGCAGCCCTGCGCCGCGGCCAGCAGTTCGATGCCGATCACGTTGGCCGCGTTCTCGGCCATCTGCATCAGGCGCCGCGCACCGTGTGCGGCCATCGACACGTGGTCTTCCTGGTTGGCCGAGGTCGGGATCGAATCAACACTGGCCGGGTAGGCGCGCTGCTTGTTTTCCGAGACCAGCGCAGCGGCAGTCACCTGCGGAATCATGAAGCCGGAATTCAGGCCCGGGCGTGGGGTCAGGAACGCCGGCAGGCCCGACAGCGCCGGGTCCACCAGCATTGCCAGGCGGCGCTCGCTGATCGAACCGATCTCGCACACCGCCATCGCCAGCATGTCGGCGGCAAAGGCGACTGGCTCGGCGTGGAAGTTGCCGCCAGACAGTGCTTCGCCGGTATCGGTGAACACCAGCGGGTTGTCGGACACGCCGTTGGCTTCGATTTCCAGGGTGGTCGCGGCCTGGCGCAGGATGTCCAGCGCCGCACCCATCACCTGCGGCTGGCAGCGCAGGCAGTACGGATCCTGCACGCGCACGTCGTTGTCACGGTGCGATTCGCGGATGCCTGAGCCCTGCATCAGCGCGCGGAGCGTGGCGGCGGTGGCGATCTGCCCGCGCTGGCCACGGATGGCATGGATGCGCGGATCGAACGGCGTGTCCGAACCCTTGGCCGCTTCCACCGACAACGCGCCGGTGACCAGTGCCGCCTGGAACACGGTTTCGATTTCGAACAGGCCGGCCAGCGCATAGGCGGTGGAGAACTGGGTGCCGTTGAGCAGGGCCAGACCTTCCTTTGCGCCCAGTTCGATCGGCTGCAGGCCGGCACGCGCCAGTGCGTCGGTTGCGGGCAGGCGTTCGTCACCGATGTAAGCTTCGCCCACGCCCAGCATCACGCTGGCCAGGTGCGAGAGCGGCGCGAGGTCGCCCGAGGCGCCGACCGAACCCTGCGCCGGCACTACCGGCAGCACGCCCCTGACCAGCATCGCTTCGAGCAGCCGCAGGGTTTCCTCGCGCACGCCGGAAGCGCCCTGCGCGAGGCTGACCAGCTTCAGCGCCATCATCAGCCGCACCACGCTGGCCGGCATCGGTTCGCCCACGCCAGCAGCGTGCGAGAGCACGATGTTCCGCTGTAGGGTGGCCAGGTCCTCGCGCTCGATGCGCACGCTGGCCAGCTTGCCGAAGCCGGTGTTGATGCCATACACCGGCGCACCCTTGGCGACGATGGCGGCGACTGCAGCAGCACTGGCGCGCACTACCGGCAGCGCGGCCGGATCCAGTGCCAGCGGCGCGCCGCGATAGACCTGCCGCCACTGGGCGAGAGTGACATGGCCGGGGCGAAGAACCAGGGTGTTGCTCATGTGTTGCTCCAGGAGGCAGGCAGGTCGGGCTGCCCGCGCACCACGCGCGCGTGCAGCGGGTTGAATCCAATGCGATAGACCAGGTCGGCGGGGGCGTCGATGTCCCAGATCGCCAGGTCGCAGTCCATGCCGACGGCCAGGCGGCCGATACGCTCGCCATGGCCCAGTGCGCGCGCCGCTTCACGGGTGAAGCCGGCGATGCATTCGTCCACGGTCAGGCGGAACAGGGTGGCGCCCATGTTCATCGCCAGCAGCGGGCTGGTCAGCGGCGAGGTGCCGGGGTTGCTGTCGGTGGCCAGCGCCAGCGGCACGCCCGCCGCGCGCAATGCAGCGATCGGCGGCAGGGTGGTATCGCGGGTGAAATAGAACGCGCCCGGCAGCAGCACAGAGACAGTGCCGGCCGCCGCCATCGCGGCGATGCCGGCGTCATCCAGATGTTCGATATGGTCGGCCGACAGCGCGCCGAAACCAGCGGCCAGTTCGGCGCCGTGCTGGTTGCTCAGCTGTTCGGCATGGATCTTCACCGCCAGCCCGTTCGCACGCGCCGCTTCGAAGACCTGGCGCGCCTGCGCGGGCGAGAAGGCGATGTTCTCGCAGAACACGTCCACCGCTTCGGCCAGGCCTTCGGCGGCAATGGCCGGAATCATCACCTCACACACCTCGTCGGTGTACTCCTGCGCCTCGCGGCCTGGCGGAATCGCGTGCGCGCCGAGGAAGGTGGTCACCACGTTGACCCGGCATTCCTCGCCCAATGCGCGTGCGACCTGCAACTGCTTGCGTTCGTCGGCCAGGGTCAGGCCGTAGCCGGACTTGATCTCGATCGTGGTCACGCCTTCGGCGCGCATCGCCAGCAGGCGCGGGCGGCTTTCGCTGGCCAGTTGCTCGGGTGTGGCGGCGCGGGTGGCACGCACGGTGGAGACGATGCCGCCGCCGGCACGGGCGATGTCGGCATAGCTGACGCCCTGCAGGCGCTGCTCGAATTCGTTGGCGCGGTTGCCGGCGTAGACCAGGTGGGTGTGGCAGTCGATCAGGCCCGGCGATATCCAGCGGCCCTCGCCGTCAATGCGGGTGGTCGGCTGCAGGTGGGCGTCGCTGCCGGCCGGGCCGACATGGACGATGCGGCCGTCGGCGCAGGCCAGCACGCCATCGCGGATGACACCCAGCCCCTCGCCGTCGAGGGTGATCAGGTGGACGTTGGACCAGAGGGTATCGACGTGCATGGCATCCACAACGCGGCTGTGCTTATATGTCTATACAATATAGGTGTCCATTTCGGGTTGTCCAGCCATGTCCGATTCGCGTTCCCCGCACTGTTTCCATGCCGCCCACGCGTTGCTGGCCGAGGGCTGGGCCCGTGATGTACGCCTGCAGGTTCAGGACGGCCGCATCACCGCGATCAGCACGGGGCAGGGCGCGCAGGACGGTGACACCCGCGTCGGCATCCTGGTGCCGGGCCTGCCCAACCTGCACAGCCACGCCTTCCAGCGCGGCATGGCCGGGCTGACCGAGATCGGCGGCGGTGACGGTGACAGCTTCTGGAGCTGGCGCGAACTGATGTACCGCTTCCTGGCCCATCTGCGCCCGGACGCGGTGCAGGCCATCGCCGCCCACGCCTACATGGAAATGCTGGAAAGCGGCTTCACCCGCGTCGGCGAATTCCACTACCTGCACCACGATGCAGACGGCCGCGCCTATGCCAACCGCGCCGAGATGAGTGCGCGGATCGCGGCGGCGGCCGATCAGACCGGCATCGGCCTGACCCTGCTGCCGGTGTTCTATGCGCATGCCGATTTCGGCGGGGCAGCGCCGAATCCCGCTCAGCGTCGCCTGATCCACGATGTGGACGGCTTCGCGCAGTTGCTGGATGCCGCCAAGCCGGCATTGGCCGCGCTGCCCGATGCGGTGCTCGGCATCGCACCGCACAGCCTGCGCGCGGTCACCGGCGAGGAACTGAACGCGCTGCTGCCGCTGACCGACGGCCCGGTGCACATCCATATCGCCGAGCAGGTGCGTGAAGTCGAGGCCTGCCTGGCGTGGAGCGGCCAGCGCCCGGTGCAGTGGCTGTACGACCACGCGCCGGTGGATGACCGCTGGTGCCTGGTGCATGCGACCCACATCACTGACGACGAACGTGCGGCCATCGTGGCCAGCCGCGCCGTGGCCGGTCTGTGCCCGATCACCGAAGCCAACCTGGGCGACGGTCTGTTCCCGATGCAGGCGTTCGCGCGCGAGGGTGGCCGTTTCGGAGTCGGCTCCGATTCCAACGTGCTGATCGATGCCGCCGAAGAACTGCGCCTGCTCGAATACGGCCAACGCCTGACCCTGCGTGGGCGCAATGTGCTGGCCCCGGACGCCACCCGCAGCACCGGCCGCTTCCTGTTCGAAGGCGCACTGCACGGTGGGTCGCAGGCGCTGGGCGTGGCCGCTGGCCTGCAGGTCGGTGCCAGTGCCGATCTGGTCGAACTGGACGCCGCGCACCCGGCGCTGCAGGCGCGACAGGATGACGCATGGCTTGACAGCTGGGTGTTCGCCGCACGTAATGGCGCGCTGCGATCGGTCTGGCGCCATGGCCGCCAATGCGTGGCCGAGGGCCGCCACCTGCAGCGCGAGGCGATCACCACCGCCTTCGCCGCCGCCCTGAAGGGCGTGCTGGGCTGATCGCCTCCGCCACCGGGACCCCATTACGTGAAGGCCAGCAAGTCCGCCACGCTCAACCAGCGTATCCGCAGCGATCTGGAAAGCCGCATCCTCAGCGGAGAATGGGCGCCGGGCTTCCGCATTCCATACGAACACGAGCTGATGGAGCAGTACGGCTGCTCGCGGATGACGGTGAACAAAGTGCTGACCGCGCTGGCCGAGAGCGGCATGATCGAACGTCGCCGTCGTGCGGGTTCGTTCGTGGCGCGACAGCCGCCACACCTGGAGCAGGTGGCGCTGGAAATTCCGGACATTGCGATGGAGGTCGGTTCGCGCGGGCATCAGTACGGCTACCGGCTGCTGCAGCGCGAGATGCGCCTGGCTGAAGTGGGCAATGCCGGCGAAGTGGAACTGGCCGGCAGCGAAATGCTGTTGGCGATGCGTTGCCTGCACCTGGCCGATGGCCGCCCGCTGGCGCTGGAGCATCGCCTGATCAGCCCCGTCGGCGTGCCCGAGGTGCTGGAGGTCGATTTCAGCACCACCGCGCCGGGCAGCTGGCTGCTGCAGAACGTGTCGTGGACCCGCGCCCAGCACCGCATCAGTGCCTGGGGCGCGGATGCTGTCACCGCCAAGCTGCTCGATGTGAAGCCCGGTACCGCCTGTCTGGTGATCGAGCGCCTGACCTGGCGCGGTGAGCAGCCGATCACCCGCGTGCGCCAGGTGTTCCTCGGCGATGCCTGGGACCTGGTTGCGCGCTTCGCGCCTGGGGCGCGCTAGAGGCGTATCCACGCATGGCGTGGATCTACTGAATCCCGGTTGGGATTATCCGACGCGTGTGAATCCCTGGTAGATCCACGCCATGCGTGGATGCTGCCCCATCAATACGTGGCGCATTGGCGCCAGCGCACCGGCTCATCCACACCGGGTCGGGCATTGAGCTGGATGCGCACGTTGCGCAGGGCGGGGTAGTGCAGCACTTCCTCGCAGACCTGCGGCCACACCGCGTCCAGCTCGCCGGTGCGGTTGATCGCCAGCGTCTGCCGGGTCAACCAGACACCGCTGGCGATGCCGGGCTTGCCGGCCAAGGCACGGGACAGATCGGCCTGGAAGCGCTCCAGCGTAGCGGCATCCGGGTTGGGGTTGCTGCGCGCATCGGTTGAGGGCGCGGCCGGTGCAGGCGTAGGGGCCGGCGGCATGGTGGCGGGGGCCGGCGCCGGTTCGGGCGCCGCTTCAACCGCAGGCGCAACCGGCGCGGGGGCGACCGCCACCTCGGCAACGGGCGGGGCGTCCTGCACGTGCAGCCCTTGCAGGCTCAATCCCACCAGCAGGCCCAGCGTGACCGCGCCGAGCGCGGCAATGGCGATCCGGCGCAGGGCTTCATGGCGGGCGCTGGCGCGCACACGGGTTTCGATTTCCGCCGGTAGATAGGGTTGCAGCAGCGGCCACAGTCGCGGGCCGTCCAGCACCTCGACCGCCTGCTTCTCGGCGGCGCTGCGGCCGTCGCGTTCCATTCGGCCTTCGGTCAGCAGCACGCCGCCCTTGGCGCCGGCCAGGCGCGCGGCTGCACCCAGTTCGTTCACTGCAGCGGTGCCGATGCGGTAGGCCAGGCCGTGCTTGCACGACACCAGCCAGCTGTTGGGGCCGTCACTGAGCAGGAAATCGCTGCTGGGCTCACGGGATTCCTCGCCTGGGTCATCCAGTTCGCGCAGGCCGCGCTGCTCGCGCAGCATGCGCTTGACCAGTACCGAGAATTCGCGCCAGTGCATGCCAGCCAGGGCCTGCAGGCCGAGTTGCATCTCCTTCTGCCGCCGTTTGATCCACCACAGATAGACAACGGCCAGGGAACAGGTAAGCAGGGCCGACAGCAGGGCCAGGATCCAAGGGAGCATGCAGGAGGTGCGCGGAAGGGGCGAATGCGGGAGGCGACAGTGTAAAGGTCGCACTGTGCCGCTGAGTCAGGAGGTTCCTGACAGGAAGCGTGATGGAACGCGCAGTTCGGAATACCGCGGGCACGAAAAACCCGCCAATCCTGAAGCCGTGAGGGGAGGGAACAAACGGCAGCCGAAGCGATTGGCGGGTTGCTCGCGATTGTCAATCAAAATTTATTGCATTGCAACAATGGCTGGTCAGGGCACGCTGCCTGGTGACTGATGGCTGCCCGGTGCAGGTGCATCGGTGCCCGAGGCGTCGCGATTCTCCAGCTTGGCCAGGCGCGCCTGCAGGGCGTCGATGCGAGCCTCCAGCGCAGTCACCTCGTCGGCGGTGGGTACGTGCAGGCGCTTGAGTACGCCCTGCACCTGATCGTCGAACGCCTTTTCAACCTTGTTCCAGGTGCCGGAGGCCTTCTCGCGGGCCTCGTCCAGCGACGTTTCAACGTTGTCGCGCCAGCCCGGGCCCTGTTCGCCGTTGCGTTCACGGCGGCGGGCTTCCCAGGCTTCGCCTTCCTTCACCAGGCCGTCGAAGAAGCGGCTGCCTTCGGCCTGTGCACGGCCAAGAGCGCCCAGGCCGGCCAGCCAGACCTGCTGCGCCGAGTCACTCAGCTTGCGCGAGAAGCGCTCGGCCTGGTCACCGAACGAGGCGTCGTCGTTGCGGCGGTCATCGTTTTCGTACTGGTTCATCGCACTTCCCGTGGGAGTTGGGCCTGCCCCCGAGAGTAGCGCGCGTTGGCGTTGCACGGCCGTGATGGCCGCCGCCGGGGTTCAGCCCAGCTTTTCCTTCAGCACGCGCTGGATCTCGCCTTCGACCATGCCCTTCATCGCCGACAGCAGGAAGCCCAGCTTGGCGGTCACGCGCACGGCGCCCGGCTGCAGTTCGATCGCACCGTCCACGCCGCTGCCGGAGAAATTCAGTACGTCGGCAGTCCAGGACGACTTCAGGCCGAAGCGCTCGGACAACTTGGCGGCAACCTGTTCGATCGCGGTGCGCGCCTGTGCGTCGGGCAGGGCGTGGGCGTGGCGGACATCGATGGTGGACATTCAGGCTCCTGGCGCAGGGCGGGGATGATCAATGAGGGCGAGCATTGTGCGCATCGAGGGCCTCCGCGCCAAGCACTCATCGTGGGTTCTTCTTCGTTGGCGGCCAACCTGCTAGGCTGCGCCGCGTGCAGAACCTGCTTGTCCACTTCAGTCAGCAACAACAGCCCGACCAGCCGCTGCGGCCCGGGGTGCAACGCATCGTGCGCCAGGCCAACGGCAGTGTGCGGCTCGGCGATGCCGGCCACGGTGCCCTGCTGCTGGCGCAGTTCTGCGTGGATGATCGCGGCCTCTGGCTGCAGGTCGGCAACGGTATCCGCGGCATTCATGTGAACGGTCGCCCGGTGCGGCGCATGGCGCTGCTGCGTGCCGGCGATGCGGTGTATGTGGACGGCGTGGAAATGGTCCTGCAGGGCGAGGTCGAGAGCCTGCTGCAGGCGCCTGCGCCGAAGAACGACGACGGCTCCGATGAGCAGCAGCGCCTGCTGCGCGGTGTCGGTGGCCTGCACCATGGCCGCAGCTTCACGCTGTCGCGGTCCCGCCTGATCGGCCGCGGCGGCGACGCTGACATCGAGATCAATGAACCGGCCTTCGCCGAACAGCACGCCCGCGTGGAAGTGCACGGCGAGCGCGTGCTGCTGCGTGACCTGGGCAGTGCCGACGGCACCCGGGTCAACGGTGTGGCCGTGCGCCACTGCTGGCTGCAGGCGGGCGACCAGGTCGTGTTCGATGGCCAGCACCGGTTCGTGCTGGAAGTGCCGCATGACCCGCGCCGGCGCCCGCTGCCGGATGAAGACGAGTCCAGCCAGGACGCCGAGCAGGCGCCGGTGCTGCCGGCCGTGCCGCGCAAGGTCCGGCGCTGGCCGTGGCTGCTGGTCAGTGCGCTGCTGCTGGCCGCGCTGCTCAGCCTGCTGCTCTGGTTCGGCGCGCGCTGATCTGAATCCGCCGGGCATGGCCCGACGCTACCCCCCCCGGCGTGTGCCCACCCGCTTCCGGTAGGTGCCGACCTTGGTCGGCACGCTCCTTCGGCGGGAATGACGCCTGACGGCGTACGCCGACCAAGGTCGGCGACTACCGGCGCCATGCGGGTGGCCAATGGATTCCAATGAAACCAAATTTCCCTTGCGCCACAAGGCCGCAAGGCTGGTGCACTGCGGCATACTAGGGGTCTTGCCCCACAGGTGTGACATGACGCGCGCGTTCAACTTCAGTGCCGGCCCTGCAACCTTGCCGGAATCGGTCCTGCGCCAGGCGCAGGCGGAAATGCTGGACTGGCACGGTACCGGTGCCTCGATCGTGGAAATGAGCCATCGCGGTGTGGAATTCATGTCCGTGGCCGCCGAGGCGGAAGCCGATTTGCGACGCCTGCTCGACATCCCCGACGACTATGCGGTGCTGTTCCTGTCCGGTGGTGCGACCACCCAGCAGGCGCTGATCCCGCTCAACTTCGCCGCCCCCGGCCAACGTGCCGACTACGTGGTCAGTGGCCACTGGGGCAAGACCGCGGTCAAGCAGGCCGGTGTCTACGTCGACGTCAACATCGCCGCCAGCAGCGAGGCCAACGGCTACCGCGAACTGCCGGCGCGTGCCGACTGGCAGCTGTCGCCCGATGCCGCCTACGTGCACATCACCGCCAACGAGACCATCCACGGCGTCGAGTTCCGTGATGTGCCCGACACCGGCAACGTTCCGCTGATCGCGGACTTCAGCTCGTCCATCGCCAGCGAACCGCTTGATGTGCGCCGTTATGGCGTGATCTACGCCGGCGCGCAGAAAAACCTCGGCCCGGTCGGCATCGCGGTGATGATCATCCGCCGCGACCTGCTCGAGCGCAGTGGCCAGCCACGTGCGGACATCTTCGATTACCGC
Source organism: Stenotrophomonas sp. AS012628 (assembly GCF_010608305.1). NCBI lineage: Bacteria > Pseudomonadati > Pseudomonadota > Gammaproteobacteria > Lysobacterales > Lysobacteraceae > Stenotrophomonas > Stenotrophomonas sp. AS012628. The sequence goes on from NZ_VMBJ01000034.1 coordinate 17,201, forward strand.
TCGCACGTCGCCCGTGATTCGATGCTCAACACGCCGCCCACCTGGAACTGGTACCTGGCCGGCCTGGTGTTCAAGTGGATGCTGGCAGAAGGTGGGGTGGCCGAGTTCGCCAAGCGCAACGCCGCCAAGGCCGCGCTGGTGTACGGCGCCATCGACGGCTCCGGCGGCTTCTACCGCAATGAGGTCGCACATGCGGCCCGTTCGCGGATGAACATCCCGTTCTTCCTGCCCGATGCCGAGCTCGATGCCCGCTTCGTCGCCGAAGCCAAGGCCGCCGGCCTGCTGGCGCTGAAGGGACACAAGGTGGTCGGGGGCATCCGTGCCTCGCTGTACAACGCCATGCCGCTGGCCGGGGCCGAGGCGCTGGTCGCCTTCATGGCTGATTTCCAGCAGCGTCACGGTTGAGCAATGAACGGCGCGCATCGTCGGGTGCGTGCCCCGCAACAAGGAACTCCGATGGCAAGCAGCAAATCCAGCAAGAAGGCGCCGAAGAAGGCCGAACCGGCCAAGGACAGCGCCTCCACCAAGGCCAAGGGCAAGAGCACGTCCAAGGCCGCGTCGAATCCGGCGCCTACCCTGGCGCCGCTGGCGCTGGCCGATGTGCGCTCGAAGATCGACCAGATCGACCGTGACATCCAGAACCTGATCGCTGAGCGCGCGCGCTTCGCCCATCAGGTCGGCAAGGCCAAGGGCAAGCTCGCCGCCGCCGTCGACTACTACCGCCCCGAGCGCGAAGCGCAGGTGCTGCGCATGGTGGTGGACCGTAACGAAGGCCCGCTCAGCGATGAACTGCTGGTGCACGTCTACCGCGAGATCATGTCGGCCTGCCTGGCCCAGCAGGAGCCGCTGAAGATCGGCTACCTCGGCCCGGAAGGCACCTTCAGCCAGCAGGCGGTGCTCAAGCACTTCGGCCGCTCCGCGCTGGGCCTGCCGATGGCCAGCATCGAGGAGGTGTTTCAGGAAGTGGAAGCGGGCAACGCCGATTTCGGCGTGGTGCCGGTGGAGAATTCGGGGCAGGGCACCATCCAGATCACTCTGGACATGTTCCTGACCTCCAACCTGAAGATCTGTGGCGAAGTGGAACTGCGCGTGCAGCAGTACCTGATGTCGCGCAGCGGCCGCATCGAGGACATCGAGCGCATCTACGCACACCCGCAGTCGTTCATGCAGACCTCGGCGTGGCTGCGCGCCAACCTGCCGAAGGCCGAGAAGATTCCGGTATCCAGCAACGCCGAAGGCGCGCGTCGCGCGCGCAACGCCGATGATGCGGCGGCCATTGGTGGCGAGAGCGCCGGCCACGTGTACGGCCTGAAGAAGGTGGTCACCAAGCCGATCCAGAACGATGCCGACAACACCACCCGCTTCCTGGTGGTGGGTCGCAACATCTTCCCGACCTCCGGCCACGACCGCACCTCGGTGCTGGTGTTCATCCATGACAAGCCCGGTGCGCTGTTCGACGTGCTCAGCCCGTTCGCCCGCCACGGCATCAGCATGAACCGCATCGAGTCGCGGCCGTCGCACCACGGCAAGTGGGAGTACGGCTTCTTCATCGACCTGGCGGGCCACATCGACGACGCGCCGATGCAGGCTGCCCTGGCCGAACTGGAAGCGCACTCGGCGCAGATCAAGGTGCTCGGCTCCTACCCGGTGGCCGTGCCCTGAGTGCTGCTGCGGCGGCAACAGCCGCCGCTCCCTGATGCATCGCCGGCGCTGCCGGTGTTTACGGAATGATCGAACGATGAGCAACGCGCAACACTGGATTGCCCGCAAGGGCCAGCCGCTGCAGGGCAGCCTGACCATTCCCGGCGACAAGTCGGTCTCGCACCGCTCGGTGATGTTCGCCGCGCTGGCCGATGGCACCTCGCATATCGAGGGCTTCCTGGAAGGCGAAGACACCCGCGCCACGGCGCGCATCTTCAGCCAGCTCGGCGTGCGCATCGAAACCCCCAGCCCGTCGCAGCGCATCGTGCACGGCGTCGGCATCGACGGCCTGCAGGCACCCAGCGCACCGCTGGACTGCGGCAACGCCGGTACCGGCATGCGCCTGCTGGCAGGCCTGCTGGCAGGCCAGGCATTCGACTGCACGCTGATCGGCGATGAATCGTTGTCGGGCCGCCCGATGCGCCGCGTCACTGGCCCGCTGTCGCAGATGGGCGCGAAGATCGACACCCAGGATGACGGCACGCCGCCGTTGCATGTGCATGGCGGCCAGTCGCTGCACGGCATCGACTTCGCCTCGCCGGTGGCCAGCGCACAGATCAAGTCCGCAGTGCTGCTGGCCGGCCTGTACGCGCAGGGCGAAACCAGCGTGCTGGAACCGCATCCGACCCGTGACTACACCGAGCGCATGCTGTCGGCGTTCGGCGTGGACATCGAATTTTCACCGGGCAAGGCCCGCCTGCGTGGCGGCCAGCGCCTGCGCGCCACGGACATCGTGGTGCCGGCCGACTTCTCGTCTGCGGCGTTCTACCTGGTGGCCGCCAGCATCATTCCGGGTTCACAGCTGCGCCTGAAGCAGGTCGGCCTGAACCCGCGCCGCACTGGCCTGCTGCACGCGCTGCGCCTGATGGGGGCGGACATCACCGAAGAGAATCCGGCCGAGCAGGGCGGTGAGCCGGTGGCGGACCTGGTGGTGCGCTATGCGCCGCTCAAGGGCGCGCGCATTCCGGAAACGTTGGTGCCGGACATGATCGACGAGTTCCCGGCGCTGTTCGTGGCCGCCGCCGCCGCAGAAGGCCAGACCGTGGTGAGCGGTGCGGCCGAGCTGCGGGTGAAGGAATCCGACCGCCTTGCTGCGATGGCCACCGGCCTGCGCGCGCTGGGCATGCAGGTGGACGAAACCGAAGACGGCGCCACCCTGCATGGTGGCGTTCGCCTGGGCAGCGGCACCATCGAAAGCCACGGTGACCATCGCATCGCCATGGCGTTCGCCATCGCCGGCCAGATCAGTGACGGCGAAGTGCGCATCAACGATATCGCCAATGTCGCCACGTCGTTCCCGGATTTCGATGGCCTGGCGCGCAGCGCCGGGTTCAACCTGGCCTGATCGTCACAGCAACCTCCGGGCCACGCCCGGCAGATCGCATTGCACGGTAGAAGCCAACCTCGGTTGGCGCGCGCTCACCTCATCCGGTAGGTGCCAACCTCGGTTGGCACGCTTTTCCGCATAAAAGGACGGAGGCCGAAGCCTCCGTCTAAACATCACGAACCCCTCGTCCGCGATCAACGCTGCTCGGTACGGAAATCCACCGGAACCCGCACCACGCTGGCGACGGCACGGCCCTCGTGCATCGCCGGCTGGAACTTCCAGTTCTGCACGGTGTTCAGCACCGCGCGATCCAGATCACGACTGCGCTCGCCGCTGCGCGAAACGATCGCAGCATTGGCGACATTGCCGTGGGTATCGACACTCAGGCTGGCGATCACGCTGCCCTGCACGCCACTACGCAGCGCAGCGGCGGGGTAGGTGGGCATGCGGTTGCTGGCCAGCGGGCGGGCCTCACGATTGCGCGCTACCGGCGCGGCCTTCCGCGAAGCAGTAGCCGGGGCTGCCTGGCGCGCGGCAGGGGCCGCTGCATCCGTCACCGCTGCCTGCTCGGGGGCTGGAAGCATGCGCTCACCGACCGGTGCCGGTGCCACGTCTTCCTGGTTGGAATGACGCAGCCAGAGCAGGGCGGCAGCAAACATCGCCACGATCAGCGCGATCCACATCCAGGGCGACGTGGGTTTGTGCTGCAGACTGGAATCCTCCTGCAGCTGCGGCGAATGAAGGTCTTCGTGGGTGGTGGCAGTCATCGCTAACTCCTTCCGTCAATGGACGACGTGGGAAGTGTTGCGCGAGCCACGGACGAGAAGTGTCAGCGTTGCGTCAACGCCACCGGCAGGGTTCAGTTTGCCTGCCGGGAAGTGTTCAGTTACTGGGTCTTGAAGTCGAACGGCACTTCAATGCTGCCGGGGACGGCCTGGCCGTTGCTCTGCGCGGGGGTGAAACGCCAGCGGCGTACGGCGTCGGTGGCGGCACGGTCGAGGTCGCGTGAACCGCTGCGCTGGATCACCGTGGCGTTGTTGGGATAGCCGGTGGCGTCCACGTCCACCCGCACCACCACGGTGCCGGTCTCGCCAGCGCGCAGCGCGGCAGCCGGGTAGGCGGGGGGCGGCGACTGGCCGGCAATCGGCATCGGCTGGCTGTTGCCGGTGGCCGCCGGCGCAGGGCCCGGTGCGGCCGGGGCTGCTTCAGCGATGGGGGCAGGCGGCGGTGGGGCGGTTTCGACCAGCTTTGGTGCTTCTTCCTCTATCGGGGCCGGCTTGGCATCGGGCATGTCGCTGGAACCGGCCGCAGCGGCCAACGGCTCCGGCAGGGGCTCGATCTGGGCGGTTTCCTGCGGCGTCTGGGCGGCAGGATCGGCGCGGAAGAACTCCTTGTCGCGATCGGTCAGCCAGACCAGCACGAACAGCAGTACGCCCACGCCGAAGGCGATGCCGGCGATCTTCAGGGCGTTGCGCGGGATATGCACAGTGAACGACTTGGCGGACGACGAGCGGGGTGCAGACATGGACCGGACCAGTACGGAATGGCCCGATTCTGCCACGGCGGGAATGAACCGGGCGGCAGAAATCCGTATAACAAGCGATAATCCCATCCCTGATACCCACCACGACACCTGCCATGCTTGATCCAGCCCTGCTCCGCCACCAGCCCGCCGACCTCGCCGAACGCCTGCGCACCAGCCGCGGCTTCGAGCTCGACGTGTCTGCCCTGGAGTCCCTGGAGGCCGATCGCAAGCGCATCCAGGTGCGGACCCAGGAGCTGCAGAGCCTGCGCAACAGCCGTTCCAAGGCCATCGGCCAGGCCAAGGCCAAGGGCGAGGACGTTTCGGCCATCATGGCCGAGGTCGCTGCCTTCGCCGACGAGCTGAAGGCCTCGGAAGTGGCGCTGGACGAGCTGCGCGAGAAGATCGAAGCGATCTCGATGGGCATTCCGAACCTGCCGGCCGATGACGTGCCGGCCGGTGCCGACGAGAACGACAACGTCGAGCAGGCACGTTGGGGTACCCCGCGCCAGTTCGATTTCAAGGTGCTCGACCACGTCGAACTGGGCGCCCGCAACGGCTGGCTGGACGGCGAGACCGCGGCCAAGTTGTCGGGCTCGCGCTTCACCGTGCTGCGCGGCCCGATCGCGCGCCTGCACCGTGCGCTGGCCCAGTTCATGGTCGACCTGCACACCGGCGAGCACGGCTACGAGGAAACCAACGTGCCGCTGCTGGTCAACGCCGATTCGCTGCGCGGCACCAGCCAGCTGCCGAAGTTCGAGGACGACCTGTTCAAGACCGCCGTGGGCGACTCCACGCGTTACCTGATCCCGACCTCGGAAGTGCCGCTGACCAACATCGTGCGCGACGAGATCGTCGAGGCCGAGCGCCTGCCGCTGCGCATGACCGCCCACTCGATGTGCTTCCGTGCCGAGGCTGGCAGTGGTGGCCGCGACGTTCGCGGCATGATCCGTCAGCACCAGTTCGAGAAGGTCGAGCTGGTCTCGATCTGCCGCCCGGAAGACAGCGACGCCGAACACCAGCGCATGACGCGCTGCGCCGAAGTGGTGCTGGAGAAGCTGGGCCTGCCGTACCGCAAGGTGCTGCTGTGCACCGGCGACATGGGCTTCTCGGCCATCAAGACCTACGACTTGGAAGTCTGGCTGCCGTCGCAGGAAACCTATCGCGAGATCTCCTCGTGCTCGAACTGTGGTGACTTCCAGGCCCGCCGCATGCAGGCGCGCTGGCGCAACCCGGCCACCGGCAAGCCGGAACTGGCGCACACGCTGAACGGCTCGGGCGTGGCGGTTGGCCGCGCGATGATCGCAGTGATGGAGAACTACCAGAACGCCGACGGCAGCATCACCGTGCCGGAAGCGCTGCGCCCGTACATGGGTGGGCTGGAAACCATCGCCTGATTCTCTGATCGGGTGGGTACCATGCATGCATGGCACCGAATCCACGCATGGCGTGGATCTACTGGAGGATGTTGCACGCGCCCGGCATGAATTCACCGATGCCTCAGTAGATCCACGCCATGCGTGGATGAACCCCGCGATTACCGCATGGCCCGCAGCTTCTCCAGCGGCACCCATCCCGGTTCGCCGGTCTCCGGCACGCACCACGCCCAACCATTGAGCGTGCGCTGCCCACGCAGCACCTGCCCGGGATCCACATCCAGCTCCCGTGCGCAGTAATCCTCTGTGGCAAACGCTTCACCCTGCGCAGTGCGACCGATCACGGGCGCCGGCACGAAACCGGGCTGCTGCCCTTCGGCTTCGCACAGGAACCAGTCGTCCCAGCCCTCCGGGCCTTCATAGCGTTCGCCCACCACCAGCGCCTGGCCACGGCGCAGGGTGATCGGGTGCGGAAATTCGCTGCGGTGTGCAGTGGTCACGATGTAGTTCATGGCCCCAGCCTAACGTTCTGGTGAGCGCCGCGCATGGCACCGAATCCACGCACACGTGCAGTAGATCCACACCGTGCGTGGATGGCGAGCCCTCGGGCCAGACACAGAAAAGCGGCCCCGCAAAGCGGGGCCGCCAGGGTGGGCCGGGATGGGGGAGGGGATCCCGGCCCGCGTTCAGCGCCCAGACGAGGAGAGAGGGGCACCGAACGCTGGAACGCTTATGCAGCGGCGGCTTCAGCCGCTTCGTGCGACGGCAGGGCCGCCAACGCGCCAGCGATGGCGTCTTCACGGTGCTGCGGCGAGTAGGCGATGCCTTCGGCACGTACGAACTCGATGTCGTTGATGCCCCAGAAGGCGAACGTCTGGCGCAGGAACGGTTCCTGGAAGTCGGCCGGCGAATCGGTGTAGATGCCGCCGCGGCTGCTGACCACGATCACGCGCTTGCCGCCGGCCAGGCCGATCGGGCCGTTCTCGGTGTACTTGAAGGTGCGCCCGGCCACGGCCACGCGGTCGATCCAGGCCTTCAGCGTGGACGGGATGCTGAAGTTGTACATCGGCGCGCCGATCACCACGATGTCCGCAGCAAGGAACTGCTCGAGCACCTGTTCAGCATCGGCGGCTTCGGCCGCGTCCGCCTTGGCCAGCGAGCTGCTGCGAAGATGCGGTACCGGATTGGCGTCAAGATCGCGATAATCGATCTGCAGGCCTTCGATCTGCTGCTTGAAGCGGGCCACCACGGCGGCGGTCAGGTGGCGGGAGACGGAGTTCTCGCCAAGCACGCTGGCGTCGAGATGCAGAAGCTTCATGGCAGTCACCTATGTTCTGGGAGGGAGGGGCGGGGTGGCCCCGCCGACGGAGAGAACGATAGGTTGTTGCAAAGGCGGGATAAAGGTGTTTGAATGCCACGTATTGTTCTAGATATGGAACTCGGGCATGCATGACCTGAATGATCTGTACTACTTCGCGATGGTGGTCGACCACGGCGGATTTGCCGCCGCCGAGCGTGCGCTGGGCATCCCCAAGTCGCGCCTGAGTCGCCGCATCAGCCAGCTGGAGACCGACCTGGGCGTGCGCCTGCTGCAGCGCTCCACGCGCCGTTTCGCCGTGACCGACGTCGGCACCAGCGTGCACCGCCACGCGCAGACGATGCTGGCCGAGGCGCAGGCCGCCCGCGAAGTGGTCGACCGCCTCAGTGCGGAACCGCGCGGCGTGGTGCGCGCCAGCGTGCCGGTGTCGCTGGCGCAGATGCAGCTGCCCAAGCTGCTGCCCAAGTTCCTTGAGCAGTACCCGAAGGTGCGCCTGCAGCTGAACATCAGCAACCGCCGCGTGGACATCATCAATGAAGGCTATGACGTGGCCCTGCGCGTGCGTTCGCGCCTGGACGACGACGGCAGCCTGGTGATGCGCAGCTTCGGACAGGTGCAGGAACTGCTGGTGGCCAGCCCGAAGTACCTGGACCGCGCTGGCCGCCCGAAGGACCCGGAAGAGCTGACCCAGCACGTCACCCTCAGCATCAGCGAAGACGAAGCGCGCCAGCGCTGGGAACTGCACGGGCCGGAAGGCGAAGTGCGCCGGGTCGACCTGCAGCCACGCGTGGCCGGCTTCGATTTCCCGCTGCTGCAGAGCATGGTGAAGGATGGCTTCGGCATCACCATGCTGCCGGAGACTGTGTGCGCCGATGCGGTGCGTAACGGCGAACTGGAAGTGGTGCTGCCGGACTGGTCGCTGCCGCAGGGCGTGTGCCATGCCGTGTTCGCCTCGCGTCGCGGCCTGCTGCCGGCAGTGCGCGTGTTCATCGACTTCCTGGCCGAGCACCTGCCGCCGCAGCTGGAGGCCTCGCGCCTGGATTGCGGTGGCGCCTGTGAAAAGGCCAAGGAGCGGATCAAGGCCAGTGCGCTGGGCGCGTTGGCAGTGGATGCGGGCTGAGGCACCTGCCCGCAACTGCACCGCCAATCTGTGAAACGGTAGCGCCGGGCCATGCCCGGCGTTGCTGCTTTCCGGCCCCGGTCACTTCCGCCCGAACAACCGGTCCCAGAAGCTGCGCTGGGGCGGTGCGGCCGGTGTGGGCTCGGCCATGACCGGTGCTTCCAGCACCGCCATCAGCTCCGCGCTGCGTGGCTTCTTCAGGAAGCGCGCATAGTCCAGGTAGCTGGTCACCTTGCTCATGTGCAGCCGCTCGGGCATTGCCGGCAACGCGCCGCCCTGCAGGAGTACCCGCAATGCCTCTGGACGGTCCAGACGGATCGCCTCGAACACGGCGGTGCCGCCGCAACCAGGCTCGATCTGGTTGGCGCGCTGTGGCGCATCCTTCAGCAGGTCGCGCAGTGCGTTCGCATCATCGCGTTCCACCGCCGCTACAAGCCGTGCCAGCGCTTCAGCCTCTTCGGGTGGAAGGCTGTCGCGATAGGCCTGGTCGGCGATCTCGCGCTCGTCGCGCCCGTCTCCGCCCTGGATGCACAGGAAATCGGTGACCAGAGCGACTGGAATGCCGGACGTATCCAGCGCCCAGTAGCTGGGGTAAACGCCGTCGCCCCAGCCGCTGGTGAATACGACCAGGCCATGCGGTGAGTCCTCGCCCCAGGGGCGGTATTCGGTGCCTTCTTCCAGGCCATCATGGTCGATCAGCGCATCCGACCACTCGCCGCCTTCGTCGCCATCGGCCCGTTCGATCAGGGCCAGCAGTGCCTGCTGGGTGTCGGTATCCATGAAGCAGCCGATGCCGGCGTCGACCGGGTAGCCGATGAAGCTGTCCTCATCCAGTCCGGTCAGGTCCTGCGTGGTCCAGCGCGCCATCTGCCAGTGCAGGGCAGACGCAGTGAGGGCTTCGCGGGGCTTGAACCAGACCACGGCCAGCGCCGGGCGGCCGCTGTGCACGATGATCTCGACCGGATGCCGCCCCAGCGGGGCGGTGTAGTCGGCCAGCGCCGGCGCCTCGGCCTGCACCAGCGGATCGCAGACCACCACGTGCCCGCTGCTGACCGGCAGGTGCCCGGCGAAGGTGCGGTGCAGGGCCACAGCGGCCAGCTGGGTGTCGTCCAGCAGGGTAGTGCGCAGGTTGGCCAGGTCGAGGTGGGCCATGGGGGCTCCGATTGCAGTGAAGGCCCCACCGTGCCGGATGCGAAGGGCGGGAGCAAGGGTGGTCTTGGGCAAATGCCCTTCACGTGCGAGAATACGCCGCTGCCCGGGCGACCGGGACCCGATTGGAGAGATGGCCGAGCGGTTTAAGGCACCGGTCTTGAAAACCGGCGAAGGGTCAAACCTTCCGTGGGTTCGAATCCCACTCTCTCCGCCAGTTGTTTCAAAGAGCCCCTGGAAACAGGGGCTTTTTCGTTTCTACGGCCCTGGCTGCCATTCATCCACCCATCCGCCCACAAGGGCAAGTGAACGGACAAACGGATGCCTTCCTTTGATCGGGACTCCGATAGGACAGAGGAAAATCAAGAACCGTAAGCGGTTCTGATACACAGGCGCAGAGACTTCTGCCGGTCAATTTGAATGTACAAGTCACCCGCACTAGGCTGCGCATGCCCAAGGAGGGCGATCAACGGAGTTATGGCATGAAGATTGGATTCAAGCTTTCTGTTGCTATTGCGGCCTGTGCGTTGACCTTTGGAATCAGTAGCGCCACGGCGAAAGCCCCCGGCCCTTGTACCGTCTGCGAGGTCCAGTACAGGGCGTGTGAGGCGTCAGGCACAGACGTGAGCATCTGCATCCGAAACTATACGCAATGCATGCGTGCGAACGGTTGCATTATCCCGTAAGAAAACATCGTGGGGATTTGCAGGGCCTTTACGATGCCCGCAGTCTTGCCACCATCCAGACGAAAGCCTCGGTCCAACCGGGGCTTTTTCTTTTCCGGAGACGCCATGGCGTAGAAGTGCCCTCTGATGCAGGCGGGCGGGTGCGTGCTGAAAGGGGGCGGGATGCAGTCATCCCCGACGCCCACCTCTCGGCTTGCTGTGGCACAACGGGTAACTGGAGCACGACCGGAACGCCCCATGCGGCCCATTGCGGTCCACAAACACGCCCACCTTGCACACCGGGCAGCGCTCTTCATTGATGGCCGCGCCTGAAATCGCGGTTACTTCCACTGCCCCGTCCTTCACCAGCTCATCCAGGAACGGCGAGTGCTTCCCCTGTAGGGTGAACATGGCCACCGAGCGTCGCGCACGCGTCAGCGCGACATAGAACAACCGCCGCTCTTCGCTCAGCGGATAGGTATCCCCATCCGGCATTGCCAGCGAAAGGACCGGGTCATCGGCGCGCAGGCTCGGGAAGCTGCGGTTGATCATGCCCGGCAGAATCACGTAGTCCGCCTCGCGTCCCTTCGATCGATGGACCGTGAGGAACTCTACGTCCATCGTGCTGCCAAAGGCTGTCTTCCAATCCGAAGGCATCGCGCTGCGATCGGCGCGGTAGCGCCCCAGGATGAACACCGTCACGCGTCCATCGCGCCCTTGTGGCACCGCCCCGGACAACAATTGCTGATGCAGCTTGGTGAGGTACTGGCGAACGCCATCCTGCACCTCCTCACGCCGATTCATCTGGAACGCCTGCAGCACCGGGCCCATTGCCGGTGCAGCGGAGCGAACCTGCTTGACGATCTGCGCGGGGTTGCGGCTGATGAAGCGGCTGGAAACATCACACAGCACCTGAGGGCAGCGGAACGTCTGCTCCAGTTTCAGCACCTGGCCATGGCCCATCCACTCGCGGAATCCGGTCATCACTGAAACGTCGGCACCGGCGAAGCGATTGATCGACTGCCAGTCATCGCCCACCGCAAACAGAGAGCGGCCGGGGCGGCTGACCAATGCACGGCAGAGCCGGGCGCGGGCGCGCGAAGCGTCCTGGAACTCATCGGCCATCACCAGCTCGTAGGGCGATTCGTAGCTGCCCTGTTCCAGCAGCCCGGCCGCCATGTTGAGCATGTCTTCGAAATCGATGCCGTGCTCGTCAGCCAGTGCGTTGTCCCAGGCCTGGAAAACAGGGCTGGCGATCTCCAGGAAGCGTCGATGCCGTTCCTTGAACTGATCTTCGGGCATCTGCCGCAGGCGCGCGGCCATATCGTCCAGCGTCAGACAGTTGCTCTTGGCGTGGGCAATGAAGGTGCGCATCAAGCCGATCAGGTCTGCATCCGGCATCGGCTTGGCGCCCTGATCGGGCAACTCGCGGTCAGGGTTCGGGTCGAGTTCGACATCAGACGCGCCAAGTCGCTCCGCAAGATCCTGCAGGGCATGTCCACTGCGCAGGCCGAACGATGTCGTCTCGACCAGCGCGGTGCCGCGCGCTGCATGCTGCTGGCGCTTCCAGTGCATACCTTCAGCGTAGTGGGCGAAGTGCGTCGGCGGCTGGCCATTGGCATCCAGCGCAAAGTGCTCGTGATACAGCCCGGCGTCCGGGTAATAGAAGTCCGGACGATACTGGCGATGGGTGTCGGTCGCCGTATCGAATTTGTAGCGCCGCTCGTAGTCGTACGTCACGCCGTTGTAAAAGAGCCAGTCGGCGATCACGCACTCTTCCAAGCTCTTCACCCGCTCACCCTGCAGGGTGCGGATGTAGGGCATGCCATCGCGGTCGTAGCCGTCGGCCTCCATTTCCGCGCCGAATGGTGGCAGGTCGCGCCCGAACACCAGGCGGAACATGTCCCATTGGGTGCGGAAGTGGGTCGAGCGATCCTTCAGGTCGTCCACCAGTTCGGCCAGCTTGTTGAAGCCCAGCGTGGCGTCAATGGCCCATTCCGGGATATCGGGCTTGCGCCCCGTGGCTTTGGCGATGATGGCCAGGCCGAGTGCATGGAAGGTCCGTACCTCAATCGTGATGTCGCCCATGCCTAATCGGTTGAAGGAACGCTGTGCGCGCTCTTCAAGCTCTCTGGTGGCATCCTTGTTGAAGGCGAGCATCACGATGCGTTCGGGTTCGACAAAGCCGCGGTCAATGGCATAAGCGGCCTTGGCGACCATCGTGGAGGTCTTGCCTGAGCCGGCCGCGGCCACGACCTGGACCCGGTTGTCGAAGCAGATGACGGCGCGGGCCTGTTCCTCGGTCAGCGGCTTGCTCTCGACCCGGTCCAGGAAGTCCTTAGCCAGCACCAGCTCCCGCGTCGCCATGGTCGCATTGGCGTCCCCCCATACGGCGGGCCAATCCAGCTGCCAGTCGTGCAGGGCATCCAATGCGGCACGATGGCTATGGGAGTGCAGGTCGTCGTGCACATCCTCATCGAGGAACAGCCGTTCCAGCTCGGCCGGCGACAAGGGCAGGGTGGGGCGCTCGGCCAGCAGGATATGCTGCTGTTCGTGGGTGATCCAGCGGCGGCCGGCGGTGCCCCGGTCAGTGAGGGCGTCGGCCTCGGCCAGCCACGATTGGATCTGCTCCAGAATGTCCTCGAAGAGCGCCTTGCGCCCGCGTGTGGTGCGCGCGAAGAGCACCTGCTGGACAGCACCCGCGAGGCGGGAAGCCTGGCCGTTGGGCAGGCCGTCCACGGACAGCGTTTCGCCGTCCTCGCTCTGCAGCGCAACCCTGGCCCAGAACAGGCCCGGAAGAACCCGCACACGCTGGTCATCATCGACGTGTTGGCGGTACTGCCGGCCTTCAATCAGAAGCTCGACATGCTCGCCATCCAGCCGCAGCCGCCAGTCCGGCGAGCGGGTCACACGCTGGCCCCAGCCCGAGGGGCGCCATTCCATAGACATCAAGATACTGCCTTGCGTACGTCACTGGGCGTAAAGCGCCCTTACAGCCCCATGATAAGGGGGCTTGATCAGGCGCGTGACTGTTGCCGTGCGGTCGGAGTGGGTTAGGCTGTCGCCATGCCGTAGCGGATGGCTGCGACCACTGCGTGGATGGCGCCCCGGGAAGGAATCCAATGCCTGCAGGAATGTTCTCTACATCTGGCCGCAACTGCCTTCTGGCTGTTGTACTGTCTTTGGCAGCACTGCCTGCGGCGGCGCAATCGCCCACCCCATCACTGTTCTGTGGCTTCTGGACTGAAGAGGCGGATGGAACATGGAGTGTGTCCCGAGAGGTGGACGCAGCAACGGGTGCCACGGCATCGCGCGACACCTACGAATGGACGTCAAACAGCACGCCATTCGGCACTGGCATGGCCAGCAGCTGGACCCTGAATTACTACTGGCCACAAGACGCGACGCGCCAGAAGGTTGTTCCAGAGGCCGAGGTTGTAGTGGTCATGGATTTCCGTTTTGACGCCAAGGAAATCGGCCAGGAGCCGAAGGATCCCGGACACACCTGGATACACCTGTATCGGTCGGAAGATCCGAACAAGCAGTTTTCGGTCTACTCCACCAGCCTGACGGGCAGTATGGACTGGAATCGCCTCCGAAACGGAAACCTCGGCGGAAGGGCTTTTCTGTCTTTGGATACGCTGCTGGCTTACGGTACGGGCTTGGAAAAACTGGTGTGGCACATCCGCGGTGCGCCTAACGCTCTGGGTGTGACGGAAAGTTACGCCAAGGGCGTGCTGCCCATCGCGACGATGCGCGGCAAGCTGGCGAAGATTCCGAAGCTACGTGCTGAACTGGACCGGAAAGCGGGGAAATTCCGCAGCGAATGCAAGCTGCCGATTGAAGTTTCAGAATAGCGCTGCATAGACGCAGAGCACGGCATCGGCCCCGCGGCGGCAGCGTGCCACCGCGGGACTGCCTGCCGTCAGGCATTCACATCCACCACAATCCGCCCACGCACCTTGCCCGGAATGATCTGGTCGTAGACGTCCAGCACTTCGGCAAGCCCAATCAGCTGCACGGTGCTTTCGAGCTTCTGCGGGTCCAGGTCGGTGGCAAGCCGGTCCCACGCACGCTGGCGAACGGCCTGCGGCGCATTCACCGAATCCACGCCGGCAAGCGTCACGTTGCGGAGAATGAAGGGCAGCACCGAGCCATGCAGCTCATCACTCTGCGCCAGCCCGCACGCGGCCACTGCGCCGCGGTACTTCGTCTCGGCAAGGGCGTTGACGAGGGTAGGGCCGCCTGCCACATCGACCACGCCGGCCCAGCGCTCGGCACTCACCGGTCGCTCGCGCGGTTCTGAAAGCTGCGCGCGGTCGATGATCTCGGCGGCGCCCAGGCTGTGCAGATACTCGGCGTGTTCCGGGCGCCCGGTGGCGGCCACCACGCGATAGCCCAGCTTTGAAAGGATCGCCACCGCGATCGAGCCGACGCCACCGTTGGCCCCCGTTACCAGCACGTCGCCCCTATCGGGCGTCACGCCGGCATCTTCCAGTGCCAGCACGCACAGCATCGCGGTGTAGCCGGCGGTGCCGATGGCCATGGCGTCGCGGGTGCTCAGGTTGCCGGGAATCCTGTTGAGCCATTCGCCGCGAACACGGGCGCGCTGGGCGAGGCCGCCGTGGTGGCCCATGCTGAGATCCCAGCCATTGAGCACAACGCGGTCGCCGGGTTTGAAGTCGACGCTGCTGGAGTCCAGCACCACGCCAGCCAGGTCGATGCCAGGGATCAACGGGAACGTCCGGATCACCGGGCGCGCGCCGGTGAGGGCCAGCGCGTCCTTGTAGTTCAGCGTGGAGTACTCGACCTGCACCAGCACGTCGCCATCCATCAGGTTGGCTTCATCGAAATCGACCAGCTCCGTGGAAACGCCGTCGTTGGTCTTGCGGGTCAGCAGTGCCTTGAAACTCATGGTGCGGTCTCACGTTCAATGGATGAACCCATGCTAGGCTCGCACCACTATCGCAACAAGAACGATGATTTTCCGTAGGTACTATGGTTTTCCGGAGTATGCATGCGTAGCAAGCGTTGGGACGGCAAGAGCGGTTGCGCGGTGGAAGTCACGCTGTCGGTCATGGGCGGCGTGTGGAAGCCGATCATTCTGTTCCACCTGATGACAGGCAAGCGGCGTTTCATGGAGCTCACGCGGCGTGTGCCCAACGCTACCCAATCCATGCTGACCAGCCAGCTGCGGGAACTGGAAGCCGACGGGGTGGTGATCCGCCACGTGTACCCGGAAGTGCCGCCGAAGGTGGAATACGAGCTTTCCGAGTTCGGGCGCACGCTGGTGCCGGTGCTGCTGGCCATGCGCGAGTGGGGTGAAGCCTATCGTGGTTTCAAGCGTTCGCCCTGAGCTGATTGTCAGCCGCGCATGGAATGTGGCGCGCACCAGTGCCAGCCCCCAAAAAGGGGGGGGGCGGCACACATCACGGCAATGCGTGACTTACGGGATGGTGCAGCCGCTGTTCCGCAGGCAACGGGCAAACGCCGGGTAGCAGACGTTCTCGCCATTGCCCGCCGCCAGACAAGCCTCGTAGGCGGTGTAGCACGGGGTACAGCGGGACTGCGCGGAGGCACTGCCGATTCCCAGGGTCAGTGCAGCAGCCGCAATAGCAACAGACAGCTTGAATCCAATCTTCATGCTTCACTCCGTTGATAGCCCTCCATGGGCACCTCGGAGGCTAACGTGGGAAGAGGGTGTGTTCAATCCGCACCGCGTCCGGATGGGCATCCATCTTCAGCGCCCCGCCCTGGATTTACTTTGTTGGCGCGTCTGCAGTCTGAGCGGCCACCATGGCTTGTTGCATTTCCTTCAGTGACAGATAGCCATCACCATCGGTGTCCAGGCCCGTAAAGTACTTCGCGATCTCCGGCACCACGACGGCTTCCTCCTTGCTGATCCTTCCATCTTTGTTCTTGTCCATCGCGGTAAATGCGGCGTTGATTGAATCGGCCTGCTTGTTGAAACGGCCGTGCTGAAAATCTGCGTACTCGGACTTGTCGACGCGTCCATCCTTGTTGGTATCCATCGCGGTGAACGTGGAATCGATGTAGGCCTGTTTCGGGTCGGCCGGTGCGGCCTCGGCCAGTAATGGGGCAGCGTACAGGGCAATCAACAGAGCAGTTCTGGTCATGGGGTGTTTGTCCTTGTTGAGGGTCAATCAGCGGCAGGGATAGGTGTAGCCGTCGGTGCCGCGATAGGTATCGTTGCGGCGGTCGTAGTTGCCGTAGCGGTTCATGCAGTAGTCGGCGCGCTCGCGGACTTCGCGTTCGCGCTTGGCAGCAGCGGCAATCACGCCGGCCACCACCGCTGCACCCACCACGCCCACTACCACGCCGGTGGCTTTGGCGTCGTGCCGGCGCTCGCGTTCCCGCTCACGATTCCGCTCACGTTCGCGCCGCTCCCATGCGTCGCGCTCCCGATCACGGTAGTCCTGGCTCCAGTGTGGGCTGTAGCGATCGCCACGCTGTGCGTGGGCGTCGCTGGAGTAGGGCATCAACACCAGTAGCTGCGCGGCAGCTACCAGCAGCAGTGCGGGCTTTCCTGTTCTAAGAAACATCGTCCAGCTCCTGTGCGGACATTCTCGGTAGCCGTAGTACACACTGCGGACATTGCGCGAACCTGCTGTCAATACAGCTAGATGCATTGGCTATTGGACCAGTGCCTCCACCGGATCGAGCCGTGCGGCACGTTGTGCCGGCAGGAATCCGAAGCCAACGCCGATCAGGCTGGAACAGGCGAAGGCGGCCAGAATCGAGTTGACGGAGAACACCAGGCTGAAGCCCGCATCGGCCAGCTCCAGAGCCGCGCCCAACGCAAGCGCCACGCCGATGCCGAGTACACCACCGAGCAGGCAGACCAGCACCGATTCGATCAGGAACTGCTGCAGGATGTCGCTGCGGCGCGCGCCCACCGCCATGCGCACGCCGATCTCGCGGGTGCGCTCGGTCACCGACACCAGCATGATGTTCATTACGCCGATCCCGCCGACCACCAATGCGATGGCTGCGATGGAGCTGATCATCATGGTCAGGATGCTGGTGGTCTGTTCGATGGATTCACGGATCCGCGCGTTGTTGCTCATGTAGAAGTCGGTGCTGCCATGACGCCGCGTCAGCAATCGTCCGATGGCCTGCTCGGCCGCTTCCATGCTGATCGCATCGGAAACGCGTACGGTGATGCTGGACACGTGGCTCTGCCCCAGCATGCGTGCCATGGCGGTGGTGTAAGGCAGCCATACCCGCAGCAGTGACGCATCGCCGGCAGCACCGGCATCTTTCTTCACCACGGCTACAATACGCACAGGCACGTTGCCCAGCAGCAGGGTCTGGCCGATGGGATTGTCCGCGGCAGCGAAGAAGCGAGCGCGGGTATTGGCGTCGATCACCACGACCTGCTGGTAGCCGCTCACACCCGGTGGGCCGAAGAATGCGCCTTCGCCCAGCTTCAGGCCATGCACGCGGAAATACTGCTCGCTGACGCCCTGCACCTGCACGCTGGCCGAACGGTTGCCGCGCAGTGCAGTGCCGCTGGTGGCAACACCGGGGGTAGCGCTGTCCACGAATGGCTGCCGGGCAAGGGCCACGCTGTCGCCGGGAGTGAGTGTTTCCACCCGCGCGGAATGGAGGTCGCCAAAGCCCGATCCGGGATAGATTTCGATGGTATTGGTACCCAACGAGGAGATGTTGGACAGGATGGCCTGCCGTGCGCCGGTACCCAGTGCCACCACCGCTACGACCGATGCAATGCCGATGATGATCCCGAGCATGGTCAGGAAGGTGCGCATGCGGTGGGCGTTCATCGCGCGCAATGCCATGCGGAAGGCTTCAGCGAAACGGTCCCGCCAGACCCGCCAGCCGCTGTTGCCCACAGGCTGGGTCACGGCTGGCGTCGCCACGCCCGCTGACAGACCAGTACCGGTGGCGCGATCATCCACAATCCGCCCATCGCGGATTTCGATGATGCGCTGCGCATGCTCGGCCACGGCCATGTCATGCGTAACCAGCACAACGGTATGGACCTCGGCGTGCAGCTCGCCAAGGATCTTCATCACCTCTTTGCCGGAATGCGTGTCCAACGCACCTGTAGGTTCGTCGGCGAAGATCACCGCGCCACCATTCATCAGGGCACGCGCAATCGAAACGCGTTGCTGCTGGCCACCCGACAGCTCACCAGGAAGATGCTGCATGCGCTCGCCCAGGCCAAGCCGCGACAACAGCGTGGCCGCACGCGCATGGCGTGCATCGGCAGGCATGCCGGCGTAGATCGCAGGCACTTCCACATTGCTCAGTGCAGTCAGATCGGTCAGCAGGTGGTAGCGCTGGAAGATGAAGCCGAAGTGTTCGCGGCGTAGTTCGGCCAGTTCATCCGGCGACATCTGCGCGGTCTCGCGCCCGCAGATCTGATAGACACCGGCGGAAGGGCGATCCAGGCAGCCCAGGATGTTCATCAGCGTGGACTTGCCCGAACCGGACTGGCCTACGATGGCCACCAGTTCACCTGCGTGAATATCCAGGTCGATGCCGTCGAGTACCACCAATGTCTGCTCGCCTGCGGCAAACTCGCGGCGTACGCCGCGAACGCGCAGCAGCGGCTCGGTCGTGGTCGTGCTCATCTGGACTGCGTGGGTGCGCTGGTGGCTTCGGCGTCGGCCTGCGCCAGCACGACCTGTTCGCCTTCCTTCAGCCCGGTGCGTACTTCCACCTGGATCTGATCATCCAGCCCGGTAGTGACGCGCCGCGTGCTGGCGCGGCCGTCGGCACCACGTACCTGCACGCTGTAACTGCCATCGGCGGCGCGCGCACCCAATGCGGCCGAGGGAATGGTCAGTACGTTGTTGGCGCGGCCCAGCACGATGCGGACCTGCGCGGTCATGTAGCTGCGCAGGCGGCCATCGGCGTTATCCACGTCGAACTGGCCGTTGTAGTACATGGCCGTGCGGCTGCCACCCGACACTGCCGGTGCAGCAAGGCTGGAGCTGTCTTCGTTGGTGATCGATTCCGGCGCTGGCGCGATATCCCGCAACGTGCTGCTGTAGCGGCGGCCGGCATCACCAAGAACGGTGAAGAATGCTTCCTGGCCAACAGACGTGTGTACGACGTCGGCCTCGGAGATCTCGGCGTACACCGTCATCACGTCCTGGTTGCCCAGCATCACGATGGTGGGGGCGCTCTGCACCGCATTCACGGTCTGCCCCTGGCGCGCGACCACGGCCAGTACGGTTCCGTCGGTGGGGGCGGTGATGCGGGTGTACTCCAGATTGGTCTGAGCAACATCGACGTCGGTCTGTCGGCGCGCCACTTCACCGTCCAGCGCAGCGACCTGTTCACGGGTGGCATCGACCTTGGCCTTGGCTGTATCGAAGTCGGCGCGGGCCACCAGTTGCGAGGCCGCCAGTCGCTGCTGCCGATGCAGTGTCAGCTCGAACTGGCGCAGGTCGGTGGCCAGCGCATCGCGGTTGGCACGCGCGGTGCGTTGTGCGGCCTGCGCGCTGAGCAATGCATTGCGTTGAGTACGCGAGTCGATGTCGGCGATGGGATCGCCGGCTTTCACTTTGTCGCCCAGCTTTACATGCAGGGTATCGATGCGTCCGGAGACCTGTGCACCCACGCTTACCAGTTGCGAGGGCTTCAGCGTGCCAGTGGCCTCCACCACCTGTTCGATGCTGCCGCGAGCGACCGGTGCAACCTGCGGGTGCGGAGGTGGTGCGGGCCGCAACCACGCGAACAGAGTCAGCGCGCAGCACAGCAGGCCGGCAGCGACGATGAGCGCACGGCGGCGCTTGCGGGGTACGGTGCTCATCGGCTCAGCAACCAGAAGAGACAGGTCATCGGGGGTCCTTGCGACAGAAGAGACACACGTCTGTCGGGGCAGACGTGGTTGGCCGTCGAGTCTCGATGCGCTGGGTTGCGCGAACCTTGCGGGGCGATCGTTGTGTCAGCGCGCGGCATGAAGAGCGAGCAGTGCCACGGCGATGAACTGCAGGGCGCTACCGAGAA
Organism: Stenotrophomonas sp. AS012628; assembly: GCF_010608305.1. Taxonomy (NCBI): domain Bacteria; kingdom Pseudomonadati; phylum Pseudomonadota; class Gammaproteobacteria; order Lysobacterales; family Lysobacteraceae; genus Stenotrophomonas; species Stenotrophomonas sp. AS012628. Next base: position 37,381 of record NZ_VMBJ01000034.1, read on the forward strand.
CCAGCAGTGCATTTCGCAGCCGGTGACCTGCGATGCGCGCAGTGCAGAGTTGAATCGCAGCACCGGCCAACAACCAGAGGAAGGTCGAAGCATGCAGCTTCGCCATTCCTGCACCGATGGTGATCAGCAGCGCACTGGCAATCATTATCCCAGCGGCATGGCCGTCCAGGGCGCGCAGCAGCGGTGGCGTTGGGTGCGGGGTTGCCGCCCGCCATGCCGCCAGCCCGTGCAGCGCGGCATGCACGGCAACGAACAGGAACACGGCCGCCGCCGCCGCGGTGCTCGCGTGCCGATACGTTGAAGCCACCAGCGCAAGGCCGGGCAGCAGCAGAAACAACGCGCCGAACAGTCGCATCAACACACCAGCGCGCTCGATATCGGGTACTGTCCGCAGCCAAAGCGGCCAATGTTGCAGGCCGGGCGCGCGGGCATTGTGTGGGCGGCGATTCCATGCGGCAGCCGTAAGTCCCGGCGAATTCCGCGGTGGCACAGTGCGTGCGGAAGGGGACGGTGGGGGAGCTCCCTGGGTCACATGCAGGTTTCCTGTCAGATAGGAACGCGGTGGCACGGCAGGTGCCACATCCCGATGCTGTCCAGCGAACATTGCCGCAACCTTGCCTGTCCTCGCTCCTGGCCACGCATGGACAGGCGCCAGTTACACAGGTGCATGCGATGTGTTCAGTGCTCCAGCGGTGGCGTGCTGGTCACGCCCGGATGCAATGGAAACTCGACACGGATCAATGCACCACCGCCAGGGGCATCCAGAATCGTGACGTGGCCGCCGTGGCGGTCGATCACCTGGCGCACCAGGTTCAGCCCCAGGCCCGCACCTGTCTGCCGCGGCCGCAACCGCTGGAAGGGTTCGAAAACCCGTTCGCGCTGGTCGACCGGTATGCCGGGGCCGTCGTCCTCGACCTCCAGGCAGCTGCCTTGAACGCGCACGATGATCTGGCGTCCACCATGTTCGGCAGCATTCAGTACCAGGTTGGAAATTACCCGCTCCACTGCGCCGGTCTCGCCGAGCACCGGGAAATGTGATTCCACCGCCACGGCTACGGTCTTGTCCGACTGGATCAACAGCGGCGCCAGATCGGCGGCCACCCGTTTGGCCACCCGCGCCAGGTTGATGGTTTCCTTAGGCCCGTCTTCGTCCATGCGGTGCAGATCCAGCAGCTGCTCTGCCAGCGTCGCCAGCCGCGCCACTTCCACGGCCAGGCTGCGCGAGGTGGCGTCGTCGGCCGCATCGACCTTTACCCTCAGAATCGCAATGGGCGTGCGCAGCTCATGCGCGGCGGCGGCGATGAAGCGGCGTTGCCGTTCGTGCCCCTCGTCCAGCCGCTCCAGTGCTTCATTCACCGCCGTCACCAACGGAGCGATCTCCACAGGCACAGCGGTTTCTGTCAGGCGGACACCGCGGCGGCTGGCGGAGATGTTGCGGGCTTCCTGGGCGATGCGCTCCACCCCGGCCAGGGCCCGTCTCACGATGATCGGTGTCAGGACGATGGTGGCCAGGCCCAGCAGCAGGAAGATCGGCAGGGTGATGATGTGTGCCGCCAGCGCCATCTGCCAGGTCAGCGTATCGGTTTCGCCATGGGCCATGATGGTCAGCTTGCCGGCCGGCCCGCTGTGCTGGCGGACCACGACGGCCAGGCCATCGCTGCGATCCCGTCCGCGCAGGTCGCCAAAGGGGATGCCATCCAGTGCGCCTACCAGCGAGGCATAGGCCGGCGGCACAGGCCCGAACGTTACGTGGTGGCCGTGCTCATCCTCGGCGATGAACCATGCACCGGGAACGATCTTCAGCAGTTCGGCCAGTTCCGGCGTGTTCTGCACGTACAGTTCGCCATTGCGGTCGCGGTGCACCGCGTCGGCAGCCACCGGCGCGAAGGTCTGGATGGTGTAGTAGCCACCGCTGTCGGCACGTATCAGCACCATCAGCAGCGCGAAGAACGCCACCAGCAACGCCAGCAGCTGATAGATCAGCGTTTTGACGATCAACGGGCGCTTCAGCGATGGACGACGCGCCATTACTTGGCTTCCCGCATCAGATAGCCGACGCCGCGGATGGCGTGTATCTCTACTCCTGCATCGGCATCGGCCAGCTTGCGGCGAAGGCGCGAGACATGCGAATCGAGCGTGTTGGAATGGATGCCGTCATCGAATCCATACACTGCCATCTCAATCGACTCGCGCAGTACGGTGCGGCCCAGCCGCCGGGCCAACGTGGCCAATACACGTATCTCACGGCGCGGCAGCTCCAGCCGTTGCCCGCCCACGCTGGCCTCGCCCGATGCCGGATCGAACACCAACCGGCCGATGCTCACCAGTTCCACCTGCATGCCGCTCGGCCGGCGCCCGGCAGCGCGGATGCGGGCGAACAGCTCTTCGAGTGCGAAGGGCTTGGCCAGATAGTCGTCCGCGCCCTCATCCAGGCCGGCGATGCGGTCCGGCAGCTGCCCCAGCGCGCTCAGCACGATGATCGGCACCCCGGGGTTGCGCTCACGCAACAGCGAAATCAATCCCAGTCCGTCGCCGTCGGGCAGGGTGCGGTCCAGCAATACCAGGTCGTGCGATCCGCACAGGGCCGCTTCGCGGGCCAGCGCCAGCGTGTTGGCCAGGTCCACCACGTAGCGCTCGCGCTGCAGGGCGGACTTCAGGGTAGCGGCCAGTTCGGCTTCGTCTTCGATCAGCAGGATGTGCATCGGCAGGGCTTGCGCAGGAAGGGGGCGTGGCGGGGCGGTTCGGCACGCGCCGGCACCGTATTACAGGAACATTGCGTGAACATGGCGTGCCTTCCCGATGTCCCGCAAGGCTGTAATGACGCGGGAAAGACCGCATGGGCGCAAGGTTCGCGCAATCCGGGCACTCCAGCCTTGGCGCTCTTCCGCTGATCCCCAGCCCCCTGGAGTACCCATGAAGTTGTTCGTTCCGTTGTTGTTCGTGGCCGCGCTGAGTGGCTGTACCACCGCCAGGATGACCGTTACCCCCGATGGCCGGCGCGGTGTCTCCATCGACTGCAGCGGCTCCAGCTCCTGGAGTGGTTGCTACGAAAAGGCCGGGCAGATGTGCCCAGGTGGCTATGTGGTCTTCAGCAAGGATGGCGACGAAGGCAATGCCATCGCGGTGGGCAACAAGAACGGCTTCACCTCCACCCAGATGGCCACCCGCTCGATGCTTGTGGCCTGCTCGCACTGATGCCGGGAGGGGAGGTGGGTAGCCACCTCCCCCTGTCATCATTGTTCGCAGCCCTGCCTCAGAAGCTGTAGGCCGCCTGCACATACACCCGTCGTGGCTCGCCGGGGAAATGCCCGTTGCGTTCGATGAAGCCACTGGCCGCGTACACCTTGTCGAACAGGTTCTTGACGTTGGCCTGGAACTGCCACTGTCTCCACGTGGTCTTCCAGCTCACGTCGAACACGGTGTAGGCCTTGACTGTCTGCCCATCCAGGCTGACGCGTTCGCCGACGTGATCGGCGCCAAAGCCGATGGCGGAGTTGATCGCCGGCAGGTCATAACGCGTCCACAATCCCAGCTTGTTGCGCGGCGCATTGGCGAATCGGTCGCCGGAGGCGTTGGTGATGCCATTCGGCCCGGCGTCCTTCACCCGCGCATCGTTGTAGGCGTAGGTCAGGTTCAGCACCCAGCGCTCGGTGAGGTCGGCCAGAAGGTCCAGCTCCATGCCGGTACTGCGTACCAGGCCCAGCGGGGCCAACTGGTTCACACCACCAATCACCTCGCCGGTGGCCTGCACGATGTTGCTGCGGTCGATCCGGTAGGCCGCCATGTTCAAGGTCACACGGTCGGCCAGCAGGGACTTCATGCCCACTTCCCACTGTTTGCTGCGTTCGGCATCGAACGGTCCGCCAGCGGCCGGGTTCTGGTTGGCGGCACTCTGCGGCACGAAACCACTTGCGACGTTGGCGTAGACATTCAGGCCCTCGCGCACGGTGAACGTGCTACCCAGCCGCCAGCTGAGATCATTGCCATCCACGCTGCTGCCACCCATGCGGTCCTCATCCTTGAAGCCATCCCAGCGCAGTCCGGCCAGCACATGCCAGCGTGTGCCCAGTGCCAGTTCGTCCTGCAGGTAGCCGCCATAGCGCTTGCTGCGGGTGGACGTGCTGCGCCAGGGCAGGGCCGCCAGGTTGTAGTCGTGCCAGGTACTGGCGCCGTACACGGGATTGAACAGGTCGATGCCGCGCACCGGCCCGGCGCCACGCGCAAGGTCAGCGCTGTTCGCGGTCTGTGCGGTGAAGTCCGCATCCAGCCGGTATACATCGGCGCCGAACAGCACCTTGTGCTCCACCGCGCCGGTGGTCACCCGCCAGACTGCATTGCCGTTGGCAGTGAATGCGTCGTTATCGCGGATCTGGTTGCGCAGCTGGCGGGTCATCCATTCGGCCACGCCATCGCGGTCACGATCGAGCAGGCCCATCGGCTCGTGGTACATCTGGTGCTCGTTGTTGCTGAACCAGCGGGCGGCGAAGTCCAGGTCCAGCGTGTCGAGCGGCGCGAAGCGGTACTGCGCCAGCGCCACCTTGGCGCGCATGTCGAGAAAGTCGCTGGCCTCGTTGTGGTTCCAGCGGCGGTCGGTCAGGAACGTGCCTGCATCGTTGACCGGCACGCCGCGCAGACGGTTGCCGCCAAGGTTCTGGGTGATGTCGGTGAACTGCAGCACCAGTTCGCCGGTCTGTCCGACGTCGAAGGCCAGCGAGGCATCGCCGATCACGCTCTCGCTGTCGGTGTTCCAGCGCACGCCCTTTTCATTGTCGGCATAGAGCCCGGCGCGATAGCGGACGCTGCCGGCGGCATTCAACGGCCCGGTACCCTCGATCGATCCGGCACGGAAGTCCTTGTCGCCCAGCTGGACCTCGATGCGGCGCTCGGCAGCGGCTTTGGGCTTGCGGGTCACGTAGTTGATGACACCGCCCGCATCACCCCCGCCATAAAGCGCGCCTGCCGGTCCCTTCAGCACTTCCACGCGCTCGATGTTGAACAACTGCGGCACCGAGAATCCTGCATACGGGTCGCCGCGCAGACCGTCATACAGCACGTTCTCCTGGCGGAAGCCGCGCAGGGTCACCCCGGCATAGCTGAAATAGCTGATGCCGCTGATGCTGCGATAGAGATCGGTTACCTGACGCGCCGCCTGGTCGTCGATCAGTTCACGCGGGATGACCTGGATCGACTGTGGGACCAGCTCCAGCGGTGTATCCGTGCGGGTGCCGACCGCAGCATCGTCCACCCGGTACAGCGCCTGTGCACGTCCGCGAACCTCGACCTTGTCCAGGTCCTTGGGCGCGGCAGTAGAGGACTCGGCAGCATGGGCAAGCGGTGCCAAGGGCAGGGTCAGTGCCAGGTACAGGGTGCGTTGCAGGGGTGTGCGAAGGGGCATTGGGGAGGGGCTATGTGTCTGCAAATGAGAAAGATTAGCATTTGCAACGCGTCGAAACCTATCCCCCGAATGCGCTATGGACGCGCGCCGGGGTCCGTATATGGGGTGCCCGCCAAGGCCACCAGTACCCCGGTGGCGCCGCGCACGATCAGCTGCAGCATGGCCTCGCGCGGGTCCTCGCCCTGCAGTTGGCTTGCCAGTCCTTTCTCATAGGCCGCCACCATCGACGCCAGCAGCATGGCCGCGCCCAATCGCGCTTCGGCGTCATGTCCGGGCCGGCCGACAGCGTTGGCCATCAATTGCGCCAGATCGTCAGTCAACTGCGCCTGCAGCCGTCGCGCGTGCGCGACCAGTACCGGGCTCTCCGCCACGGTGCCCCAGAAGGCGGCAGCACCGGCATTGATGCGCAGCAGTGGATGGCCCGCCTCCAGCAACTCGCGCACGAGTGACTGGAAGGCCATCAGCGGGGTCATTCCGCTGCGCGCCATCATGCCCTCGCGCAGCAGCGTGCGCGCCTCCTCATCGCGATCGAACACCAGGTCTTCCTTGCTGGCGAAGTAGTTGAAGACCGTCTTGCGTGAGACGCCCGCGGCTTCGGCGATCTCGGACATGGAGACGGCCTCGAAGCCCCGCCGGATGATCAGCTCGGTGGCGACGTCGGAAATCGCTTGTCGGGTCTCGGCTTTGCGTTGCTGGCGACGGCCAGGAAGCGGGGTCATGGGTGGTTCACGTGTAAAAACGTACACCGAGTGTAACATTTTTCCCGCCACAGCGCCGACCCGGCGCTCACAAGGAATCTCCATGCTGTACGACGTCGTCATTGCCGGTGCTGGCCCGGTTGGCTTGTTCCTGTCCTGCGAACTGGCCCATGCCGGGTGTTCGGTACTGGTGCTGGAACAGGCCGGGTCTGCTGATTCGCCGTTGAAGCGCCTGCCATTCGGGCTGCGCGGCCTGAACGTCCCCACGCTGGAGGCACTGGATCGGCGTGGCCTGTTGGACGCGGTCGTCGCGACTCAGGTGCTCAAGCCCGACAAGGGCGCGCCGCCGCTAGGCGCCGCCCATTGGCTGGCGCAACCGCGGGCGCTGGGGGGCCACTTCGCCGGCATTCCGTTTGCGTTGGACGACGTCGACCGCACGCGCTGGAGCTGGCGCCTGCCGACGCCAGTGGGCACTCAGATGGCGGTGGAGCTGCAGGCCCTGGAAACGGTATTGGCCGAACGTGCGATTGCGCTGGGCGTGCGCATCGAACGCGGGCGTGCGGTACAGGCGGTGGATGCGCACGAGGCGCAGGTTGCCGTGCACATCGGCTCCGGCAGGGTCCACGGCCGCTGGCTGGTCGGTTGTGATGGGGCCCGCAGCACGGTACGCAAGCAATCGGGCTTCATCTTTGCTGGAACCGGGCCGGAGTTCACCGGTTACACGCTGCTGGTCGAACTGGCAGATGGGTGTGTACTCACACCGGGCCGACAGTTCACCGATCACGGGATGTGCAATTTCAACCCGCCAGGCCTGCTGGCGCTGGCCGATTTCGACGGTGGCGCGGGCCATCGCACGCCACTGGACCGGCACTCCGCGCAAGCGTTGCTGCGGCGGGTGTCTGGCCGCGAGGCAACGATCACTGCATTGCACCTGGCCACGACATGGACCGATGCTGCGCGCCAAGCGACGGCCTATCGCAGCGGCCGTGTGCTGTTGGCAGGTGATGCCGCGCACATGCATTCACCGTTGGGCGGCCAGGGGCTGAACCTTGGCATCGGCGATGCGATGAACCTCGGTTGGAAGCTGGCCGCCGTAGTGGGGGGCAAGGCTGATGAGGCGCTGCTGGACAGCTATCAGTCTGAGCGCCATCCGGTGGGCACCAAGGTGCTGGACTGGTCGCGCGCGCAGGTTGCGCTGATGCGTCCCGGGGCCGGCTCGCGCGCGCTGGCAGCGATCATGGCCGACCTGGCCTGCACCCGCGATGGGGCCACGTATCTGGCCGAGCGGATCTGGGGTGTTTCGCAGCAGCTGGAACTTGGCGGAGAGCACCCGCTGGTCGGCAGGAGCGCGCCGGACTTCCGGTTGGCCGATGGCCGCCGCCTGGGCGAACTGCTGAGAGCGGGGCAGGGGGCGCTGCTTGTTTTCGACCCGGCGTCTTCGCCGCCGCAGCATGGCCAACGCTGGCAGCCTTCCATCGCCTGCGCCGCAGATACTGGAGATGTGGCATCGGGTCTGGGGGCGGTGCTGGTGCGCCCGGATGGCGTCGTTGCCTGGACCTGCGGCATAGGAGGAGATATGCCCGGCCTTGATTCGGCGCTTGCTTCCTGGACCGGTCCGACGCGGTGATCTGCCGGCTAAAGCGCAGTCACCATCGTCTGCGAGCGACGGCTGGCCTCGGTCATCACGGAGGCCAGCTGCTTCAGTGAGTAGGGCTTGCGCAGCAGCGTGAAACCGTGGCCTGGATCGCGGGCCAGCAGTTCGCTGTAGCCACTGGTGAGAATGATCGGAAGATCGGGCAGGCGGCTGCGGATGGTGCGGGCGAGATCCAGCCCATTGGTCCCGGGCATGACCACGTCGCTGAACACCACGTGGAAACGCGCAGCGTCGCGCTCGAGCTCCGCCAGTGCCTCGTCGGCATTGCGCGCGAGTACGACGTTGTACTCAAGCTCGCGCAGCGCCCCGACTGCAAACTCGGCCACATCCACGTTGTCTTCCACCACCAGTACGCACAATCCGTGGCCATGCAGCAGCCCCTGTTGCGTGGTCGGCAGCTCGATGGTGGCGTTTTCCTGCGCCAGCGGCAGATACAACGTGAAGCGCGTACCGACACCGGCCTGGCTCTGTACGTCCACTTCGCCCTCGGACTGCTTGACGAAGCCGAACACCTGGCTGAGGCCAAGCCCGGTGCCCGCGCCCACTCCCTTGGTGGTGAAGAATGGCTCGAAGATCCGGTCCACCACGGACGGATCGATACCGGCACCGGTGTCGCTGACGCTGATCGCAGCGAAGTTGCCTTTCATCGGCGCCGCGAACCGCACGGAAGGCACCGATGTCAGCTGTTCCACATCGATCGTCACCTTGCCGTGGCCGTCAATGGCGTCGCGCGCGTTCACCGCGATGTTGATCAGTGCGGTGTCGAGCTGGGTCCGGTCTAGCAGTACCGGCAACGGGGCGTCGGGCAGGTTTACTGATACGGAGATGCGCGCACCCAGTACTGTGGTGATGATGTCTGAAAGCGCGCGCACGCTCTCGCAAAGGTCGAACACCTGCGGCGACAGGCTCTGTCTACGCGAGAACGCCAGAAGCTGGGCGGTCAGGCGAGTGGCGCGATCAGCGGCGGTTTCGATGGCCTGTACATAGCGCAGGCGCGCATCTCCGGCTGGCCAGGTATGCAGCAGCATGTCCACGGAGCCGGTGATGACCTGCAGCAGATTGTTGAAGTCGTGTGCAACGCCGCCGGTCAGCTGGCCGATGGCCTCCAGCTTCTGCGACTGCCGCAGCTGTTCGCGGGCGCGTACCAGTTCAAGGTGGGCCTCGCGTGCCTGCTCGGTGATGGCCGCTACCTGGCGCGTGTGCCGGTCGCGCTCGATCACCCGTTCGGTCTGCTCGCTGACGACGCAGATGATGCCGGCCACGCCTCCGCAACCGGCACGCAGCGGCGAGTAGGAGAACGTCCAGAATGTCTCGCGCAACGTGCCATCACGGTCCATCATCAACGGCATGTTCTTGAAACTGCGGCTCGTGCCGCCGAAGGCGTCGTTGACAGCATCGACGACGTCGGCCCAGACGTCCGCCCAGACGTCTTCCAATCGGCTGCCCATGGCGCCGTGCAGCTTGCCGCCCAGCATCGGCAGGTAGGCATCGTTGAAGAAGAACGCCTTGTTGTCGCGGCCCCATGCGATCCACAGCGGCTCCGGACAATCCAGGATCATCGCCAGCAGAGCGCGAAGTTCGGGAGTAGCGTTGGCGGCGTCGGCGGAACGGGCCCAGTCGCTGTCCTGCAGCAGCCGGTAGGCGAGTTGATCGGGTGCCGAGACAGGAAGGGGGAAGGGATGCATGGCCGTGCGCGAAGAAAGGTGCCGCAGCTTAGCCGAGGTGATGTCATTGCGCTCTGCACAGGTCCTGCGCCCTGGCCGTCATCGGCCCTTCGGGCCGACGAGGTGGCTCACGGGGCGGCCTCTGACTTCACCATCATCCCTGCGCCAACAGCCTGCGTCATGGCACCGTCGTATTCCAGCCTCAGACACCCAGAAGCGAATTCACCTGCCAATCGGCAACCCGCGCATGGCTCACCGCCTGATGACTGCCGCATCCATCGCAGCGGAACAAGGCACCGCCCGGCAGCTGGACCAAGTTGTCTTCGCTGGCCGAGCGGGTTTCAGAACAATGCCGGCAGATGACAGTGAGCGCCGTAATGCGCTCCACTCCGCCAGACAGGTCGAACACAGCTTCAAAGGCATGGATGACAGGGTGACCAGTGGCCGGCATCGGGAAAGTCGTCGCGGTGGGGGAGGCCTTATCCTGCCCTTCTGATCGTGACGGGCTGGTCATCCGCATGCATCGGAACGATCAAGATGCCAGGCGGCTCAGAGATCCTTCTTCCTGCCGCTCAGGTCGATCGGCCTGTCACTGCCCTTGCGCTCGCTCGACCACACTTCCATGCCCTTGTTGCAGCGGCTCTCGCGGGCAGCCACTTCGGGCGGCAGGTCCTTCAGATGCGGTGATTCCTGGCAGGCCTGATGCATGTTGCTGTCGTCATAGGTGGCACAGGCGCTGAGCGAGGCCAGGGCAACGGCGGTGAGGGAGGCGCGAAGCAGGGGCTGCAGGGTCATGGGGAGGTCTCGGGTGGTGCCGGGTTGGCCATGGAATTCAAATCCGTGACCCCGGGCACGCACAATCCGACCAACCGCACTTGTTATTCTATAACAGATGCGCGATAGTCCGGCGCCTGCTGCTGTCAGGCGACGCAGATCATCAGCACCATGCTCAGCGCCAGCATCAGCACGAATACGCGCCGGCTCAGCGCAAGGCAGGCCAGGCAGGCGGCCAGTGCCCAGGCAGCCAGCAGCGCGCAGGCCAGCAGCCACAGCCCGATCACCATCAAGGATCCACTCGCCAGTGCGGACAGTGCGATCGCCTTGAACAGCGTCACGCCCAACACACTGCCGAGTACACCGGCCTGAAGGGCGATGGCATCGTGACGGGCAGGGGCGGGTGGGTGGTGCATGTCGGCGGCGTTCGTTCGCTGCAAGGGAGGCGCAGCCACTGTGCCCGACGGCATATCCACGCCATGTGTTTTTCGCGCACGCGATGCGAAGCCGGCGCAGGCTTCAGTCGAACTCGCCCTCGGCCGACTCCAGCCGTTGCCGGTAGGCCGCCCGATGCTGATACAGGCGCTGGCACTCGGCGGACCTGTGGATCCGGCTGGCCGGTTCGTTGGCCACGGCGTCGCACATTCTTGCGATGTGGTTGTTGGACGCCAGTTCGGTCACGAAGAACACGGCGGTGATACCGGTACCGAGCAGCACCACGTAGAGCAGGCGGCTGAGCCAGCGCGTGCGCTTGCGCTCGAAGTGCTGCTGGAGGGTCAGGTCGAAGCGGATGATGCTGAGCACGATCCAGATGATCGCGACCAGGAAGCAGAGGGGGGGCAGCAGGCCACGCCAGAGCCCGGCCTCGTAGACCGATTCGTTGTAGTGGACGGCCGCGCCGGCACCGGCGATGGCGATGGCAAGTGCCCAGTTGCGGCCCAGCGAGAGCAGGTCGTCGAGCAGCTTCTCGCGGTTCCTGGTCGATCCTGCTGCCACGTGGCTTCCATCTCCAAGTTGCGACCGGCGGCGGAGTGCCGCCGATCCTGCAGATGGTGGAGCATCGCTGCGGTGATGAGAAGTCCGCGCGGCTCAATGTGCGATGACGCGGGCGCCGATCCAGCGCCGGTAGCGGCGGGTCCGACACTTTACGTCCGCCTGTGCCAGCAGCAGTGCCCAGGCCGGTGAGATACCGGGCGCGGTGGGGCGGTGCCGGCTCAACCGGCCCAGCTGATACTTCACTGCGGCCATGTGCGCGCTGGCCGCCAGCGGCTTGCTGCGCCAGTTGATGTTGCGCAGTGTCGGCACCGGGTCGCGGCCCTGCTGCCAGTGCTGCGGCAGATCCGGCTCGATCGCCAGCGCGGTGGCGATGCCGACCATGGCCACGCCGCTGGCCAACACCTGTTCTGCCACTTCGCGGCGGCGGATGCCGCCGGTGACCATCAGCGGCATCGTTGCCACCGTGGCGATCTCGCGTGCGAATTCGAGGAAGTACGCTTCGCGGGCCACGCTGCGTTCGTCGCGTGCGGCGCCGGTCATGGCCGGTGCTTCATAGCTGCCGCCGGACAGTTCGACCAGATCCACGCCGAGGGGCGCCAGCATCTCCACCACGGCGCGCGCGTCCTCGGGCGAGAAGCCGCCCCGCTGGAAGTCGGCGGAGTTGAGCTTCACCGCCACCACGAAGGTGGGCGCCACGGCCGCGCGCACCCCCTGCACGATCTCCAGCAGCAGGCGCGCGCGGTTGTGCAGGCTGCCGCCCCAGCGGTCATTGCGTTGGTTCGACAGCGGCGACAGGAACTGGCTGAGCAGGTAGCCGTGCGCAGCATGGATCTCCACCCCGCTGAAACCGGCGCGCTCAGCCAGCTCGGCACTGCGGATGAAGCGCGCGATCACCGCGTCGATGTCGTCCTCGGTCATCGCCTTCGGCGGTGCGAACTGCTTGGACAGCGCGCCCATCTGCAAAGCAACGGCTGACGGCGCGAGCGCGGGTTGGCCGAGTGCGGCCGGCATCTGCCGCCCCGGGTGATTGATCTGCATCCACATCTGCGCCCCCCGCGAGCGGGCAGTGTCCGCCCAGGCGGTGAAGCGGTCGAGGTGACGATCGTCTTCCAGTACCACGCCGCCCGGCCCGGTCATGGCGCGCCCATCGACCATCACGTTGCCGGTGATGATCAGTCCGGCGCCGCCGTCGGCCCAGCGCTGGTACAACTGCAGCAGCGCTTCGGAGGGGGCGTGGTCGGCATCGGCCATGTTTTCCTCCATCGCCGCCTTGGCGATGCGGTTGCGGATGACGGCACCGGAGGGTAGTGCCAGGGGCGAGAACAGCGACATCGGACAGCTCCAGGACAGGGGAATGGCGCTACGCTAACCTTCAAGTTTGATTGAAGGTCAACAGGTTCCGATGTCGAGGATTCAGGCAGATGAAGATCGGTGAGCTGGCCCGGCGCACGGGTCTGGCAGCGTCGCGCATCCGCTTCTACGAAGAGGCCGGGTTGCTGGTGGTCCAGCGGCAGGCCAACGGCTACCGCGACTACCCGGAGCAGGCGGTGCTGCTGCTGGAGCTGATTACCGGTGCGCAGCGCGCCGGCTTCAGCCTGGAGGAGATACGCGCCTTGCTGCCACCGGACATGGGCCAGTGGCAGCACGACGCATTGATCACGATGCTGCAGCAGAAGGTGGCCGACATCGAGGCGCTGCAGTTGCGGCTGGCACAGAGCCGGGCGCACCTGCTGGCCCTGATCGAGGACATCCAGGCGCGGCCGGAGGGCATCGACTGCGCGGCCAACTCGCGGCGGGTGCTGGAGCGCGTCAAGCGCGGTGAGCTGGCGCGCCCGACACTTGCGGCCGGCGATACGGCGTTGCTGCGGCCGGATCGCCGCCGCCGCGCGGGCAGCAGCTGACGATCCGGCGCGAAGGTCAGTGACTGCCCACGCCGGCTGTCTTGCGCTTCCTGTCCAGCATCACCGCCACGCACCACAGCAGCAGGCCGCCGATGGCAGTGGCGGCACCGACATAGCCGGTGCTGGCCGGGCTGAAGCCGGCACTGATCGCCATGCCGCCCAGCCACGGCCCGAGCGCATTGGCGGTATTGAAGGCGGCATGGTTGGAGGCGGCGGCCAGGGTCTGTGCTTCGCCGGCCACGTCCATCAGGCGCGTCTGCAATACTGCGGCCAGCGCGCCCATGGTGCCGACGGTGATGATCATCGGACCGATGGTCCACACCGACTGCGCGGCCAGCGGATACAGCAGCAGCATCACGATCGACCACAGCAGCACCACGGCGGCGGCCTTGAAGTGGAACTTGTCGACCAGCCAGCCACCGGCGATGTTGCCGATGATCGCGCCGATGCCGAACACGCCCACCGCCAGCGGCATCCACGATTCGGCCACGCCGGTGACCTGCACCAGGGTCGGCGCCAGGTAAGTGAACACACAGAACATGCCGGCGAAGCCAACGGCGCCGATCGCCAGCGCCAGCCACACCTGGGTGGTGTTGAAGGCGCGCAGTTCGCGCATCGGCGAGGTACGAACCTCGTCCGGGTCCGGCAGCAGGAAGCGCGCGATCATCGCCACGGTGGCGATGGCCAGCACGCTGACCAGGGCAAAGGCGGTGCGCCAGCTCAGCTGCTGGCCCAGCCAGGTGGTCAGCGGATTGCCGACCAGGATCGCGATCGACAGGCCCAGCAACACGCGCGACATCGCCTGGCC
>NZ_VMBJ01000340.1:0-205 GCF_010608305.1 Stenotrophomonas sp. AS012628
GTGCAGGAGATCGCGCGCGAGCACGGCAGCTTCGGCAGGTTCCTTAGCGCATGGCCGTCATCGAACGAGATCGGGCTGCTGGAGCTGCTCGCCAAGCGCGGCAGCCGGCTCGGCGGCAACACCGGGCAGATGCTGCTGCGTTTCCTCGGCTGGGACGGTTTTGTCACCTCGCGCGACGTCGCGGCCTGCCTGCGCGATGCAGGCG
>NZ_VMBJ01000341.1:0-204 GCF_010608305.1 Stenotrophomonas sp. AS012628
CATGCGAGAGTAGGTCATCGCCAGGGTTTACACCCGAGAACCCCGCTGCTTGCGCAGCGGGGTTTTCCTTTTTTTGCAGGCACCCGGTTTCGACCTGGACTTGCGGCAACAACTTCACGAAGAGCTTGAAGTTCCTCAAACAAGTTGTTGACAAAGCTGAAAGGCCTGCCATAATAGGCGGCTCGCAACGACGAAAGACCTTCG
>NZ_VMBJ01000342.1:0-204 GCF_010608305.1 Stenotrophomonas sp. AS012628
GTACGGAACGCTTCACGGCGACGCGACTCGGTAGTCTGAATCCCAAGATCGTCCATCCCTTGCGCAAGATCGTCAATCCACAGGCGGCTTGCGGCCGGCTATAACGACTCAAAACAACATCCCGGTCCACCGGGAAGCGGAGGCGACGATGGCCAAGGCAATCCCCCAGCTGATCGACGGCGAATGGCGCGGCAGCCGTTCGCC
>NZ_VMBJ01000343.1:0-204 GCF_010608305.1 Stenotrophomonas sp. AS012628
CCCAGACGGCGAGGCGATTGTCGCCCGGCAGCTTCAGCGCCGGCCTTGTGGAAATCGGCGAATAGGCGATGCGTTCGGTGGGCAGCATGGTCAGTCCTCCCGCGCGGTGACGGTGATGGTCAGGTGGCCGAGACCGGCCACCGAGCCCTCCAGGCGATCGCCCGGCACCACCGGCCCGACGCCGGCCGGCGTTCCCGTGAAGAT
>NZ_VMBJ01000344.1:0-204 GCF_010608305.1 Stenotrophomonas sp. AS012628
GTGTAGCGGCCGGTGTCGATCTGGTCGCGCTGCACGCTCAGGCCATAGGTCAGGCGCGAGGTCTCGCTGATCGGGTAGCCGATGCTCATGCCGGCGCCCAGGCTGTTCACCGAGTAGCTGGCGACGTCGACGTCGAGTTCGTCGTAGTCGGTCTTCCGGTAGAAGGCGTTGTAGCCGAGGCTGACGCCGTCGACGGTCCAGTAG
>NZ_VMBJ01000345.1:0-204 GCF_010608305.1 Stenotrophomonas sp. AS012628
GCTCTCCGGCCTGCAACGGTCGCGGGGTCAGCAGGTGATAGCTGCTGCCGTCGGCGAGGAATCCCAGTGGCGCCGCCAGCAGGCCGGCGGCCAGATCGTCGCGCACCAGTTGCCAGGGACCGATGGCCACGCCGAGTCCGGCGCCGGCCGCCTGCAGGCTCAGGTAGAAGTGCTCGAAGCGCTGCCCTTCGGTCGTCGCCGGCG
>NZ_VMBJ01000346.1:0-203 GCF_010608305.1 Stenotrophomonas sp. AS012628
TCGTAGCCCAGCACCTCGATGGAGCCAGACGCCATGTTCGGGTTGCGCGCGCCTTCAGGGCGCAGGCGCACCTTGCCGGTGATCTTCACCACGAACTCGCTGCGCACCCGGTCGGCCTTGGCGAAGGTTTCCGCACGGTCCGGATCGAACACCACCTGGGCCAGCCCCTCGCGATCGCGCACATCGAGGAAGATCACTCCACC
>NZ_VMBJ01000347.1:0-202 GCF_010608305.1 Stenotrophomonas sp. AS012628
CCATAGGCATCGCTGCCCTGGCGGATACCGATGCAGTTATGGCGTGCCAGCTCGGCCGGCGTCGCGGGCGTTCCGCGCTCGCGCAGGTAGGCGGGCGACGCGCAGAGCAGGCGCCGGTTGGATGCCACCTTGCGCGCGACGATGCGTGCATCGGGTGGCTCGCCAAAGCGCACACACACATCAAACAGGTCCTCATTCAGTG
>NZ_VMBJ01000348.1:0-202 GCF_010608305.1 Stenotrophomonas sp. AS012628
GAGCAGAAGGCCGAGATCGCCGCGGCGAAGAAAGAAGTCGCCGCCGCAGCCGAGCCGAAGGCCGCCAACCCCTGGTGGTGGCCGTTCGGCGCCAGCTCGGCGAGCAAGGCGTCGGGCAAGCCGGCACTGGTCCAGCAGAAGGTCACCAAGGAGTGGCTGGATGCCCATGAGAAAGCCCTGCGCGAAGCGATCGCCGGTAGCG
>NZ_VMBJ01000349.1:0-201 GCF_010608305.1 Stenotrophomonas sp. AS012628
GCCGAAGGCGTAGCCGCCCTGATCCGCCAGCCGGCGGTTTCCTCGGCGAAGCGCAGGGTGCATTCCACCTTGCCACGCGACAGGCCCTGGCGCAGCGCCTCGCGCACCGCGCCTTCGAGGTCGCGGAAGGCGTCGGGCAGGCGCAGGTGGGGCTCCAGGTAACGGTGGTTGACCGAGCGCAGCTCCCAGCTCAGGGTGCCG
>NZ_VMBJ01000035.1:0-50764 GCF_010608305.1 Stenotrophomonas sp. AS012628
CCGCTGCGCTCGCCGGGCATGGCCCGGCGCTACCCACGGCGGATCAGCTGTTCTTCTTCGCCGCCATCGCCGCGGCCAGCTCGGCCTTGAATTCCTCGAAGGTCTGGCCTTTCTCCTGCGCTTCGGCCTGTGCGGCATCGCGCAGTGCATCGGAGTACATCAGGCGCACCGGCGTGCCATTGCGCTCGTGCAGCTCACCGGCCTGCATGATCAGCGCCAGCACCTGCGCAGCGCTCTCGCTGTGGCCCGCGATGCGGCCGTCCATGCCCAGCACCCATTCACCGTCGCGGCGCACGACACCGGCCAGCAGGGTGCGCTGAGCATCGCGCAGTTCGGCATGCGGTTCCACCGGCGACGCCTGCGCGGCGGCCTTGTTGGCGGCCTGCTTTTCCTGGCGACGGCGCTGGTCGCGGCGGGTCTTGGAACTGGTGGACATGGTGCGGTACCGCTGCGAAGGGGGGCGCAAGGATAGCGCACCCCGCCCGCAGCGCTGCTTCACGCGTGCTCGATCCAGTCAGGTCAGTCCAGCACCTTGCCATGCCGCCAGTAGCCCATGAAGGTGATCGCGCGGCGGTCCAGCCCGCAATCGCGCACTAGGTGGCGGCGGATCGCCATCACCGCCCCCGCCTCACCCGCCACCCAGGCATACAGCGGACCGGCCACGCGGGTATCAGCCTGCTCCCAGAGGATCTGCGTATCGACGTCGATCTCCTCCAGCGCATCGCCGGCAGCCACGCTCGAGGTCGCTGCCAACCGCGCCTGGACCGCCTGCAGCAACGGCTGTCCGTAGGCGGCCTGCCCGCGCGGCAGCCAGACCAGCTCGGCGCTGGAGGGCGCCTTCAGGTGCACCGCATCACCGGCCTGCGCCACCTCCAGCAGCGCCAACGTGCGCGGTGGGTCGACCATGGCCGCCAGTTCCTCAAGAATTCCGGCCACCGCCGGCAGCGCGGTTTCATCCGCCACCAGCAGCACCTGGCCGACTCCCGCCGGCGGTTTCCATTCCCAGCCTTCGCTGCTGTCGGCACAGTCGGCATCGGGGGCCAGCAGCACTACGCGGTCGCCCGGTCGCGCGTGGATGGCCCAGCGCGAGGCCGGCCCGGTCTCGCCATGAAGCACGAAATCAACGTCGACCTCGCCCTGCTCGGCGCGCAGGTGGCGGATGGTGTAGGTGCGCATGGGCGGGCGCTGGTCGTCCGGCAGCGCCCGGTAGCGCGGATACCAGTCCTCGCCGCTGGGCACCTGCGGCACGTCCTGGCCGGGCAAGGGGAAGAACACCTTGATGCGCTGGTCCGGGCCTTCGGTCTTCATCCGCGCCACGTCGGCACCAGTGAACACCATGCGGTCCAGGGAAGGGGAAAGAACGCGGCGCTCCTTCAGCGCCACCTCGAACAGGCGATAGGTCTGCTGCGCAGCCATGGGGGAACCTCATGCAACGACATCGGATCGGCTGGCTGTCGTGCATCCACGCACCGGCTGGCTGGAGTCCCCAGCCTAGTCCGGTCGTTCCTCGCCGCAAGCGTTACGGGCATCGCGGCCTGCCCTACCCCTGCGCGCTGCTCAATGGCCCGTGCAGGCTGCCTGCGCCGCGCGTTCACGCTGGTGTTCCCAGTACCAGAAAACGAATCCGGCGCCGAAGAACGCGGCCTGGCCCAGCGCCAGGTGCAGCGGGCTGGCACTGAGCAGCGGCGACACCACGCCGGCCACCACGGTGCTGATCATCAGCTGCACGAAGGCCTGCAGCGACGAGGCCAGGCCGCGCTGGTGCGGGTACATGTCCAGCACCGCCAAGGCCAGGATCGGGAAGATCAGGGCCATGCCCATGCCGCCCAGGAAGATCGGCAGCACCGCCCACGGCAGCACGAACTGCGGCGACAGCGCCACGTAGCCGACATTCAGCAGCGCCGACAGCGCGCACAGGCTGAAACCGATGGCGACCTGGCGTGTGGGCGTGGTGTGCCCGGCCATGCGCCCGGACAGGAACGAGCCGGTGGTCATGCCACCGATGGTGGGGATGAACAACCAGGCGAAACCGCCCTCGCCCAGGTGCAGGTGCTGCATCACGAACACCGGTGCCGAGGAGATGTACAGGAAGATGCCGCCGAAACCGATGCTGCCGGCCAGCGCCAGGCGCAGGAAGCGCGGGTTGAAGCCGATGCGCACGTAGTCACGCAGCAGCACGCGCGGCGACAGCGGCACCCGTGCCTCGACCGCATGGGTTTCCGGCAGGAAGCGCGCGGTGGCCGCCAACAGCACCAGCCCGAACACCACCAGGAACCAGAAGATCAGCGGCCAGCCGGCGCCACTGAGCAGGATCCAGCCACCGATGATCGGTGCGATGGCCGGAGCGATGCCGAACAGCATCGACACCTGGCTCATCAGCCGCTGGGCATCGTGGCCGTGGTACAGGTCGCGGATCACCGCGCGGCCGACGATCATGCCGACACCCGCCGACAGGCCCTGCAGCGCGCGGAACGCCAGCAGCGTGGACAGGTCGGTGGACAGCGCGCAGCCGACCGAGGCGCCGACGAACACCACCAGACCGCCCAGGATCACCCGCTTGCGGCCCCAGGCATCGGACAGCGGGCCGTGCGCCAGGCTCATCAGGCCGTAGAACAGCAGGTACACGCTGATGGTCTGCTGCACCGCCACCTCGTCCACCGCCAGGCGCTGGGCCAGCTGCGGGAACGCCGGGAAGATGGTGTCGATCGAGAACGGGCCGAACATGGCCAGGCCGGCAAGCAGCAGGGCCATGCGGCGGGTGGAAGGGGCAACAGCGGCGGTCATGGAGGAAGCGTCCGGCAGGGCCATGCGGGGCACGCACGGCGGGCGCCGGTCCCGCAACAACGGGGACGGCGCCAGATGAATTCGGGTATCCGCCCATCATAGGTGGGGATTGCGCCTGATGCCATGCAGCACTGCACAAAACGCACGGCCGGGCCATCGGCCATTCAGGCGCGGCGGCACCGACCGGCGGCACCGACCGGCGGCCGCTGGCCGGGCCCGCAACGGGCTATAATCGGCGGGCAACACGGTGGGAGAAGCGGAACACCGCTGCCGAAGGCGCAACGCCCGTAATCGCTCAGGCCCGATACCACCCGTAACACAACTCTGGAGAGACCGGTTCGATCCGGCGCCGAAGGGGCACGAAGCTGCGGTTTTCCGCGCTTTTAAACTCTCAGGCAAAAGGACAGAGGGGCGCCCCGCAGACCGCCGACCGGCGGCTTGTGCCCGTGCGTGTGCCCTTTCCTGACGGATCCTTCGCCATGTCCCAGAACACCCCTTCCCTGCGTGAGCTCGAGCACCACAACGCGTTCGTCGAGCGCCACATCGGCCCCAACGACGCCGAGATCGCGCAGATGCTCGATGTCGTCGGCCACGCGTCGCTGGATGGCATGACCGATGCCATCGTGCCGGCCAAGATCAAGTCGCCGGCGCCGCTGGCGCTGCCGGAGTCGATGACCGAAGTACAGGCACTGGCGAAGATCCGTGCGATCGCCGACAAGAACACCGTGCTGCGCAGCTTCATCGGCCAGGGCTACTACGGCACCCACACGCCGAACGTGATCCTGCGCAACATCCTGGAAAACCCGGCCTGGTACACCGCCTACACTCCGTACCAGGCGGAAATCTCGCAGGGCCGCATGGAAGCGCTGATCAACTTCCAGACCCTGTGCGCCGACCTGACCGGCATGGAAATCGCCAACGCCTCGCTGCTGGACGAAGCCACCGCCGCTGCTGAAGCGATGACCCTGGCCAAGCGTTCGGCCAAGTCCAAGTCGGACACCTTCTTCGTGCACGACGCCGTGCATCCGCAGACGCTGGAACTGCTGCGTACCCGCGCCGAGCCCATGGGCATCGTGCTGCGCGTCGGCACCCCGGCCGAAGCGCTGGAAGCGGAAGCCTTCGGCCTGCTGCTGCAGTACCCGGATACCTTCGGCCAGGTGGGCGACTACAAGGCGCTGGTCGATGCCGTGCACGCGCGCGGCGGCCTGGTGGCCGTGGCCACCGACCTGTTGGCCCTGACCCTGCTGGCCGCCCCGGGCGAATGGGGCGCGGACATCGTGGTCGGCAACAGCCAGCGTTTCGGCGTGCCGTTCGGCTTCGGTGGCCCGCACGCCGCCTTCATGGCCTGCCGTGACGCCTACAAGCGCTCGATGCCGGGCCGCCTGATCGGTGTTTCGGTCGATGCCCAGGGCAACCCGGCCTACCGCCTGACCCTGCAGACCCGCGAGCAGCACATCCGCCGCGAGAAGGCGACCTCCAACATCTGTACCGCGCAGGTGCTGCTGGCGGTGATGGCCTCGATGTACGCCGTTTACCACGGCCCGGAAGGCCTGACCCGCATTGCCCGCCGCACCCATCGCCTGGCCTCGATCCTGGCCGCAGCGCTGCGCAATGCCGGCGTGCAGGTTGGTGGCGACTTCTTCGACACCCTGCATGTCACCGGCGTGCACGCCGATGAGATCCATGCCAAGGCCCGCGCCGCCGGCTACAACCTGCGTGCGATCGACAGCGACTCGGTCGGCATCAGCCTTGACGAGACCACCACCCGCGCCGACATCGTCGCCGTGGCTGCGGTGTTCGGTGCTTCGCTGGACGTCGACGCGCTGGATGCCAGCACCGCCGACGCGCTGCCGGCCGGCCTGCTGCGCCAGTCCGCGTTCCTGACCCATCCGGTGTTCAACACCCACCACAGCGAGCACGAACTGCTGCGCTACCTGCGTTCGCTGGCCGACAAGGACCTGGCGATGGACCGCACGATGATCCCGCTGGGCTCGTGCACCATGAAACTCAACGCCACCGCCGAGATGATCCCGGTGACCTGGCCGGAGTTCTCGCAGATCCACCCGCTGGTGCCGGCCGACCAGGCGCTGGGCTACAAGGAACTGATCGACACGCTGGAAGCGATGCTGGTCGAATGCACCGGCTACGACGCGGTCAGCCTGCAGCCGAACTCCGGCGCGCAGGGCGAGTACGCCGGCCTGCTGGCGATCCGCGCCTACCACCGTTCGCGCGGCGAAGATCACCGTGACATCTGCCTGATCCCGGATTCGGCACACGGCACCAACCCGGCTTCGGCACAGATGTGCGGCATGAAGGTGGTGGTGACCAAGACCGATGCCAACGGCAACGTCGATGTCGAGGACATCCGCCTCAACGCCGAGAAGTACAGCGACCGCCTGGCCGCGATCATGATGACCTACCCGTCCACGCACGGCGTGTTCGAGGAAGAGGTGGTGGAGATCTGCGAGATCATCCACAAGCACGGCGGCCAGGTGTACACCGACGGTGCCAACATGAACGCCCTGGTCGGCGTGGCCAAGCCGGGCAAGTGGGGTTCGGACGTTTCGCACCTGAACCTGCACAAGACCTTCTGCATCCCGCACGGCGGTGGCGGCCCGGGCGTTGGCCCGTGCGCGGTCAAGGAGCACCTGGCGCCGTTCCTGCCGGGCAAGCTGGGTGACAACGGCCCGGTCGGCATGGTCAGCGCGGCCAGCTTCGGCAGCGCCTCGATCCTGCCGATCAGCTGGATGTACATCGCGATGATGGGCCGCGAAGGCCTGCGCAAGGCCACCCAGGTCGCGCAGCTCAACGCCAACTACATCGCCAAGCGCCTGGCACCGCACTTCAAGACCCTGTACACCGGCCGCAACGGCCTGGTGGCGCACGAGTGCATCCTGGACGTGCGCCCGCTGGAGAAGACCAGCGGCATCGGCGCCGAGGACGTGGCCAAGCGCCTGATCGACTTCGGCTTCCATGCCCCGACCCTGAGCTTCCCGGTGGCTGGCACGCTGATGGTCGAGCCGACCGAGAGCGAATCGCTGCACGAGCTGGATCGCTTCATCGACGCGATGATCCAGATCCGCGAGGAGATCACCGCGATCGAAGACGGCCGCCTGGACCGCGAGGACAACCCGCTGAAGAACGCGCCGCACACCGCCACCGCGGTGACCGCCAGCGAGTGGACCCACGCCTACCCGCGTGAACTGGCTGCATTCCCGCTGGCCAGCCTGAAGCAGAGCAAGTACTGGCCGCCGGTGGCGCGCGTGGACAACGTGTACGGCGACAAGAATGTGATGTGCGCCTGCATTCCGGTCGATGCCTACAAGGATGATGAAGTCGAGGCTTGATTCCTCGCTGCATCGGTAAAGAGAACGGCCCGCGCAAGCGGGCCGTTTTCATGAGGGTGTGTGGACCAAAGTCCACACCCACAAACATCCGATCACGGGTCCGGCATCTGCCCCAGACTCAACTGCCACGACACGCCGAAGCGATCCTGCACCCAGCCGTAGCGGTTGCTGAAGTCATAGTCGCCCACCGGCATCAACCAGTGGCCGCCCTCGCCCAGCACACGCGCGGCGCGCTCGAACTGCTCGGCACCGGAACACTCGACGAACAGCGAGATCGACGGGCTGAAGGTGAAGTCGTGCACGTCCAGGCTGTCAAAGCACAGGTAGTGGGTGCCGCCCAGCAGGAAGATGGCCTGGCGGACCTGCCCGGGCACACCGGCACCGGCGCCCTCGGGGTGGCGCTGCAGGGCCAGCAGGCGGAAATCGGCGAAGGCTTCGGCGTACAGGGCCAGGGCGGCCTCAGCCTGGCCGGTGAACATCAGGAAAGGACGGCTGCGCAGCATGCGGTACTCCCGGTCGACGGGCCGCTTGCGGCCCACGCGATCAGGATGGCACGGCGGATGTATGCCTGCTGTAGAGCCGAGCCCATGCTCGGCTGGCGGCCACGCGAACAGCAGCCGACCGTGGGTCGGCTCTACAGAATCACGCCTCGCGCATGCGCCGCGCGATGGCGCTGCCAGCGGCGATCGTGGCGGTCAGCGCCACCATCGACAGGAACTGCAGGCGGGTGTGCGCCTCGCTCAGCAGCAGGCCGAAGATCAGCGCCAGGATCGCCAGCGCGCAGCAGGTCAGCCACGGGAAACCGGCCATGCGGAACGGCAGGCGAGTGCCCAGGCGATCGGCGCGGCGGCGCAGCACCAGCTGCGAGACCAGCGACAGCGTCCACACCAGCAGGCAGGTGGAACCGACGATGTTCAGCAGTACCGGCAGCACCCGGTCCGGAAACAGCAGTTCCATCACCGTGGCGGCGAAGCCGAACAGCACGCTGGCCAGCACGGCGATCACCGGCACCTGGCGCGGATCGGTCCAGCCCAGCACGGCCGGCGCTTCACGGCGCTGCGCCAGCGAGTACATCATGCGCGAGGCGCCGTAGAGGTTGGCATTGAGCGCCGACAGCAGCGCGATCACCGCGATCAGGGTGATGGCGGTGCCGGCACCCGGAATACGGGCAATGTCCAGCACAGCGGCGAAGGGCGACTTCAACGCTTCGCTGGTCCACGGCACCACGGCGATGATCACGCTCAGCGAGCCGATGTAGAACACCAGGATGCGCCACGCCACGGTGCGGATGGCACGGGCGATGCTGCGCTCCGGATCTTCGGTCTCCGCTGCCGCAACGGCCACGATCTCGGTACCACCGAAGGCGAAGACCACCACCAGCAGCGCGGCACCGATACCGGCCAGACCCTTGGGTGCGAAGCCGCCATGTTCGGTGAAATTGCTCAAGCCCGGCGAGGTCACCTGCGGCAGCCAGCCCATCAGCAGCGCCACGCCGATGGCGATGAACGCCAGGATCGCCGCGACCTTGAGGATGGCGAACCAGAACTCAAACTCGCCGAAGTTCTTCACCCCGAGCAGGTTGATCGCGGTGAAGAACAGCATGAAGGCCAGCGCTGCCATCGGTACCGGCACCGCAGGCCAGACCGTGGCCAGCAACCCGGCCGCGCCCACCGCCTCGGCGGCGATCACGATCACCAGCTGCACCCACCACAACCAGCCGACCGTGGCACCGGCGGTGGCGCCCATGGCGTCGGCCGCATACACCGAAAACGCGCCGCTGGTCGGTTTGGCCGCCGCCATCTCGCCCAGTGCGTTCATCACGATGATCACCAGCGCGCCTGCGACCAGATACGACACCAGCACTGCCGGACCGGCCGCCTGCACGCCCACGCCCGAACCGAGGAACAGGCCGGCGCCGATGGCGCTGCCCAGGCCCATCATGATCAGCTGGCGGGGCTTGAGCGAATGCCCGAGGCGGGACGGCGAAGCGGTCGGAATCGAGTTGGGCATCGGCGGGGCTGGCGGCGGGCTACAGGGGCGACACCTTACCCTGTCCCATGCCTGCGGGGATAGGCACAGCGCAGCAGGCGGCTCAGGCCAGCGCTGGCTCGCCGACACTGCCGCCGATGCGGGCGCGGTAGGCGCGCGGCGAGAAACCGGTTTCAGCCTTGAACTTGCGGGTAAAGGCGCTCTGGTCGCTGAAACCGCAGGCCTGGCCGATGCAGGCGATGCTGTCGTCGCCGTGCAGCAGGTGCATGGCCATCTGGATGCGCAGCCGGGTCAGCACCTGCTGAGGGGTCATCTGGAACACCTTGCGGAAACTGCGCTCCAGCTTGGACAGCGAAAAGCCGGTGATGTCCAGCAGGGTCTGCATGCGCACGTTCTCGGCGTAGTGCGCATTGAGGTGGGCCAGGGCCAGCCGTAGCTGCTCGTACTGGGTACCGAGGCTGTCCTTCTGGCCGAGGTCGCGGGAAATCCCGATCAGGCCCTCGATGGCCCCATCGACCACCAGCGGGCGCTTGCAGGTCAGGCACCAGCCCGGTTCGCGGTTGGCGAACAGGTGCAGCTCCATCAGGTTCTCGATCACCTCGCCGGACAGCACGCGGGCGTCCTGGTCGACGTAGTCCGCACTGAGCCCGGTCGGGTAGATCTCGGCCGCGGTACGCCCGATCACGTCCTTGCGCGCGCGCAGGCCCAGCCGCCGCAGCATGGTCTGGTTGACGTGGGTGTAACGCCCCTGAAGGTCCTTGATGAAAAACAGCACATCCGGGATGGCGTCGAACAGGGCTTCGATGTCGGCGGGCTCGACTCGCATGCAGCAAGCATACCCGAGCCTGCTTTTGCCTGTACGTTCACCTCTGCCGGACCTCGGTTTAACGGGGCTGGTTCCAGTGTCGTGGTTCCTTCTGATGATCCGGAGCCAACGTCAATGGCCGCCAGCAAGCCGACCGGCAAGCGCGCAACCGCCCCTGCCGAAAACCACCGCCGGGGCGATGGCGATGAACTGCACCAGCAGGCCGGGGGCACCCATCCGGTGATGACCACCGATCAGGGCATCCCGGTGGCGGACAACCAGAACTCCCTGCGGCAGGGGCCCCGAGGGCCCACGCTGCTGGAGGACTTCATCCTGCGCGAGAAGATCACCCACTTCGATCACGAACGCATTCCCGAGCGCATCGTGCACGCACGTGGCAGCGCAGCACACGGCTACTTCGAGCTGACCCGGTCACTGGCCGCCCATACCCGCGCGCGCATCCTGACCGAGGTAGGCGTCAGGACGCCCGTGTTCACCCGTTTCTCGACGGTAGCCGGCGGCGCGGGCTCGGTGGATACCCCCCGCGATGTGCGCGGCTTCGCGGTCAAGTTCTATACCAAGGAGGGCAACTGGGATCTGGTTGGCAACAACATTCCGGTGTTCTTCATCCAGGACGCCATGAAATTCCCGGACCTGGTGCACGCAGTGAAGATGGAACCGGACCGTGCGTTTCCGCAGGCCGCCACGGCCCACGACACCTTCTGGGATTTCATCTCGCTCATGCCCGAGTCGATGCACATGATCATGTGGGCGATGAGCGACCGCGCCATACCGCGTTCGCTGCGGATGATCGAAGGCTTCGGTGTGCACAGCTTCCGCCTGCTGAACGAGGCGGGAGAGTCGACCTTCGTCAAGTTCCACTGGCGGCCCAAGCTGGGTATCCAGTCCACGGTCTGGGACGAAGCGTTGAAACTGCAGTCGGCCGACAATGACTTCCATCGCCGCGACCTGTTCGAGGCCATCCAGCGCGGCGACTTTCCCGAATGGGAACTGGGAGTGCAGCTGTTTACTGAAGAAGAGGCCGACGCATTCCCGTTCGATCATCTGGACCCGACCAAGATCATTCCCGAATCGCTGGTGCCGTTGCAGGTCATCGGGCGCATGGTGCTGGACCGCTGGCCGGACAACTTCTTCGCCGAGACCGAACAGGTGGCGTTCTGCCCGGCCAACGTGCCGCCGGGCATCGACTTCAGCAACGATCCACTGCTGCAGGGCCGCCTGTTCTCCTACCTGGACACCCAGCTGCTGCGGCTTGGCGGCCCGAACTTCCACCAGATCCCGGCGAATGCGCCCAAGTGCCCGTTTGCCAATCATCAGCGCGACGGCCACATGCAGATGCAGGTGCCCAAGGGCCGGGTGGCCTACGATCCCAGTTCGCTGCAGGAGGACACCCCGCGCGAGACGCCTGCCGGATTCCGCAGCCATGCCAGCGCCGACGATGGCCGCAAGGGCCGTACCCGCGCGGAGAGTTTCGCCGACCATTACAGCCAAGCCCGCATGTTCTTCCGGAGCCTGGAAAAGCCGGAGCAGGCGCACCTGGCATCGGCGCTGGTGTTCGAGTTGTCCAAGGTGGAAACGCTGAAGGTGCGGGAGCGTACCGTCAGCCACCTGCGCAACATCGACGAATCACTGGCGCAGCGCGTAGCTGATGGGCTCGCGTTGCCTGCACTGCCCGACCCCGCGCCGACCGCCACGCCGGTGCAGGACATGCCTGCCGCTCCCGAGGTGCGCGTGATCGGGCGCAACAAGCCCACCCTGCAAGGGCGCAGCATCGGCATCCTGTTTGATGAGGGCTCCGACGCGCGCGTGATGGCCAGCCTGAGCAAAGCGGCCCGGAAGGCGGGTGCAGACGTGAAGCTGGTCGCGCCCAAAGTAGGCGGCGCCACGCTGAGCGATGGGGCGATGCAGGCGGCGGATGGGCAACTGGCGGGCACGCCATCGGCTGTGTTCGATGCGGTGGCCGTGGTGCTGAGCGTAGAGGCATCAAAGGCGTTGTCGAAAGAGAGCGCCGCGCTGGAGTTCGTCAGCCAGGCGTGGGCACACCTGAAGG
Organism: Stenotrophomonas sp. AS012628; assembly: GCF_010608305.1. Lineage (NCBI taxonomy): Bacteria > Pseudomonadati > Pseudomonadota > Gammaproteobacteria > Lysobacterales > Lysobacteraceae > Stenotrophomonas > Stenotrophomonas sp. AS012628. The sequence continues at coordinate 10,997 of NZ_VMBJ01000035.1, forward strand.
CCATCGCCAGCGACGCGGGAGGCCAAGCGCTGCTGAAGGCGGCGCGGGTCGGCAACGATGCCGGCATCGTCGAAGCGGAAGACGCCAAGGCCTTCCTGGCGGCGGCCGCCACCCGCCAGTGGGCGCGTGAGCCCAAGCTGCGCCTGCTGGCCTGACCACAACGACAGGAGAATCGTCATGCCCCGTGGTGACAAATCCGCATATACCGAAAAGCAGAAGCGCCAGGCCGAGCACATCGAGGAAAGCGAACGTGATCGCGGCGCGAGTGAAGGCACCGCCGAGCGCATTGCCTGGGCCACCGTGAACAAGCAGGACGGCGGCGGCAAGCGTAGCGGCGGTGCACGCAAGGGCGCGAAGAAGGCGACCAGCAAGAAGGCTGCCAAGAAGGCGCCTGCCAGGACGTCGGCCACAAAGAAGGCCACAAAGAAGGCCACGACCAAGGCGACGGCAGCGAAGAAGGCACCTGCGAAGAAAGCGGTGGCAAAGAAGGCACCCGCTCGCAAGACTGCCACAAAGAAGGCCGCAAAGAAGACGGCGAAGAAGGTTGCGGCCAATAAGGGGAGTACGGCCGCCTCGCGGAGCGCCGCCGCAAAGAAGGCGGCGGCTACCCGTGCCCGAAAGGCAGCGACACGCAAGACCGCAGCGAAAAAGGCTGCCCGAACGCGGAGCAGAGATTGATCGTCCCCGAAAACGGGGAACAGCCCGCGCCCGCATCGCAGGCGCGGGATGTGTGGCGCAGCGCCTACTCTCGCTGGGTCGGTCCCAAGCGACCCGCGCACCTTACCTCAGCGGGACGGCCCCGCCGTCACTGCGGCTGAGGGCACCGGCACGGCAGCCGCCTGCAGCGTGCGCAACGCCGCGATCGGAATGGCCTCGGCACGCCGCTGCTGCGGCCACCAGACGAACAGGAACGCGCTGCTGGAACCGAGCAGGCGCGCAGTGCCCGGCAAAGGCGCGCGGTCGCCGTTCAACTGCAGGCGGATCACTTCGCCGCTGCCAGCGTTGTGGATCTGCCCCCCGCGCACCGTCACGTAGTTCGCCGCGCCCAGCGCCATGAAGGCGGCCACGCCAGGGTCATCGTGATCAGCGGGCGCCGGCCTACGTCCTCTCATATGGAGGAGTGAAGACCGAGCGATAACGGCCGTACGGCATCGGTGAGAGCGCGACTCACCTGCTCTGCCATCCAGAGACACTCGTGGCTCAGGCACACCGATGAAGGCAGTGCATGTCGCGCAGTTTGTCGTAAACGGCTATATCCCGTGCAGAGCAATCCGGAAGTCACCTGGCACTGCTGATCGCCGTCAGGGCCTCCTCGCTGGGCTCCCTCAAGGACAGATCATCGACATCCACCACCCTGTAGCTTCGCTCGGTGGTAGCGGCTACGTTGATTGACCCACTGACAGGGATAGTTGAGATGAAGAATGTGAACCGAGTTCTGGCGGCCAGCGTGCTGATGCTTGTACTGGCGGCATGCAGCAGTTCCCAGACCGCCAACAAGGGCAATTTCGGCAAGGCTATTCAGAAATATCTTGATACCAAGAACGGACTCTGCGCTGCTTTGCCCGCGCGGGAACTCCCCTTCAGACTGGCCAACGATGGCAGCTTGGGAGAGCGCGCGCGCCTGCAGGCCAACGCCTTGGTCGAGGCCGGGTTGCTGAGCCGCCAAGCATCTGAAATGAAATCGATGTTTGGCACATCGACCGTACCGGCTGGCGAGTACGCGCTTACTTCCAAAGGAAAGAAGTTCCTCGTAGAAGGCGGCGCAGAAACAATTGCAGGTCAAGCAGCGTTCTGCACCGGCAAGTTCAGGGTGACAGAGGTGGACACCTTTACCGAGCCCAGCGAGATGATGGGCGTGAAATTGTCTCAGGTGAACTTCCGCTACAAGGTCGAAGATGCGGACAGCTGGGCCAGATCGAAAGAGGTCCAGGCCAGCTATCGTAACCTAGCGGATCAAGCCAAGGACGAAATCGATGGCAAAGCGACGCTCGTGCTGACCAACGACGGCTGGATGCACGAGCGCTTGTTCAAGCGCTGAGGGCTTCTCGGTCGGCACGGCACTTTGCCGTGCCGACGCGGTGACGGTCAGGCCGCGCGCGCCACCACGGCGCTGGCTGCACCGTCCTGCTCGATCTGGAACACCGACACCGATGTGGTCAGCGCATGCGCCTGTTCTTCCAGCGCGCGGCTCGCCGCAGTGGCTTCTTCCACCAGGGCCGCGTTCTGCTGGGTCACCTGGTCCATCTGCACCACCACCTGGTTGACCTGCTCGATACCGGCGGCCTGCTCCTTGCTGGCCGCTGCGATGTCGCTCATCAGCTGGGTGGTACGCGAACTGGCCTGGGCCACGCGCGCGATTGCAGCTTCGGATTCAACGGTCACCGCCAGGCCACTCTTCACCTTGGCAGCGGCGTCTTCGATCAGCTCCTTGATTTCCTTGGCGGCGACACCGGCACGCTGCGCGAGCGTACGCACCTCGCTGGCGACCACCGCAAAGCCACGCCCCTGCTCGCCCGCGCGCGCGGCTTCCACTGCAGCATTCAGCGCCAGGATGTTGGTCTGGAACGCGATGCCGTCGATCACCGTGGAGATTTCCGAGATGCGTGCCGAGGACTGATCAATCTCGCCCATCACCGATGCCATCTGTGCCATCGCCTGCTCGGTCTCGCGCACGGCGGCACCGGCAGCGTGCGCTTCGCTGTCGGCCTGACGCGCCAGTTCGGCGTTCTGGCGTACGGTGGAGGTGAGCTCCTCCATCGACGCGGCCGCTTCTTCCAGATTGGCCGCCTGCTGCTCGGTTCGGCGCGACAGGTCGTTGTTGCCGGCGGCCAGTTCCTGCGCCGCGTTGTTGATGCTGTCGGCAGCCACCTGGATGCCGCGGACGATGCCGGTCAGCTGCGCGGTGGTGGTGTTGGCATCGTCGCGCATGCGCGCGAACACACCGTCGTACTCGCCATCCATGCGTGCGGTCAGGTCGCCGTGCGAGATCGCGCGCAGCACGTCGGAGACATCGGCAATGCTGGACTGCGAACTGGCCATCATGCCGTTGAGGTGCTCGACCATCGCCTTGAACTGGAACTGGAACTCAGTGGCATCGCCACGCATGCTGAAATCACCGGCACGCGCGGCGCGGGCCAGTTCATCGATCTGCGCGTTGATCGCCATCAGGCTCCGCTTCACCGCGGCCAGGGTGCGGGTCAGCGTGCCCTTCTCGCCCGGGTAGTCCGGCAGGTCGCGGCTGAGGTCACCGATGGCGTAACGCTGCATCACTTCAGCCATCAGCAGTTCCACCTGCACGTGCGATTCGACCAGGCTGTTGGTCGCCTGCACCATGCGGCCGAAATCGCCAGGGAACGCACTGGCGTCCATGCGATAGCGGATCGCGCCCGCCTCATGCTGTTCGGCCATCTGCAGCTGCGCGCCGATCGCTGCCTGCACGCTCTGCCGCACGCTGGCCATCGCCTCGCCCAGCTGGGTCAGCTCGTCACGCCCACCGAGGCGGAATTCCTGGTCCAGCTGGCCCTTTGACAGGCGTTCGGCCAGGTTCACCGCGCGGGCCAGCGGGCCGGTCAGGCTGCGGCCGATCATCACCGAAGCGCCGATGCCGACCAGCAATGCTACGCCGCCGAGCACCAGCAGCTGCAGCAGGCTGCGCTCGCCGAGGCGGATTGCTTCGGCTGCGGCGGTGCGGCTTTCCTTCTCTTCGAAGTCCACGCCGTCGGACAGCGCCTTGTTCCAGCCATTGGCCGCTTCCTGCACCAGGCCCAAGGTCAGCGCCACCGCACCCGGGTAGTCACCCTGCTCCATCAGGTCACTGGTCTGCTTGTTGAGCGGGCGTGCGATGGCGCGCTTGGCGGCAATGGTTTCCGCGATGGTCTTGCCCTGGGCGTCGCTGGGCAGCGCCTGGTAGGCGGTCCAGCTGGCCTCGTAGCGCTTGACCAGATCGGCGATGCGCTGCTCGTCGTGTCCGCGGTCTTCGCCCTGGCGGATCAGCATCTCGCGGCGCACCACCATCATCTGGTTGTTGGCATCGAGCATCTGCGACAGCAGCCGCACCTTGGCCACGCTGACGTCGACCACCTGCTGCATCGCGCGCTTCTGCACGACACTGGCGGTGGCGCCAGTGGCCACCACGGCGGCAACCAGCAGCAACAGCAGGCCAAAGCCCAGCCCAAGACGCCAGGCAACCCTGACATTCCTCAAGTAGTTCATGGGTACATCCAAAACGGGGGGATGTGGCCGTATCGGCCGCGCCACCGGCATTCTTGATCGGCAACGCGCACGCGCGTCGGTAGCTGTTCACCTTGGTGAGGCCACGCATGGTGCTTCTGCGACAAGGGCCCGGGCCATCCCAGGGCTGCCCTGCTCATGCCGGCATCAGGTTGCTTTCACGGGGGCTGCGCAGCCTCTGCGGGCAGGGTGGAGCGGCCATCTGCCGGAGATCTCCATGCCCGTACACCGTCCCGCCCTGCTCGCCCTGTCCTTGCTGGTGTCCCCCGCCTTCGCGCAGGTGCCGCCGCCAGCCCGGCTGCCGGAGCCTATTGCCGAGAAGGCCGGACCCGATACCGCGGCGCGCTCGCCACTGCACGCCCAGGTGCTGCTGGATCGCGCCAATTTCTCCCCGGGCGAGATCGACGGTGAAGTCGGCAGCAACCAGCGTCGGGCCGTGGCCGGCTTCCAGGCGGCCCACGGCCTGACGGTGAGCGGAGAGCTGGACGATGGCACCTGGAAGGCTCTCCAGGCTGAGACGATCGCGCCGCTGGCCAGCTACACGCTGACGGCCGAGGATGTTGCCGGTCCGTTCCAGTCCATTCCCAGGACACCCGCCGCACAGGCAAAGCTAAAGTCGCTGGGTTACAGCAGCGTCGAAGAAGCGCTCGGGGAACGCTTCCACGCGTCCCCTGCCCTTCTGAAGGTGCTCAACCCCGGCGTCGACCTGGCCAAGGCCGGCAGCCGCATCCAGGTGCCCAACATCGCCCCCGCGGCATTGCCGAAGGCGGCGAAGGTCGTGGTCGACAAGTCCGATTCCACTCTGCAGTTGCTGGATGCGCAGGGCAAGGTGATCGCACAGGTGCCGGTGTCGTCCGGCAGCCAACACGATCCGCTGCCGATCGGTGAGTGGAAGATTCTCGGCGTCCATCGCGACCCGCCGTTCCACTACAACCCCAAGCTGTTCTGGGATGCGCGCAAGGGCGAGAAGAAGGCCACGCTGCCGCCCGGTCCGAACAATCCGGTCGGCCGGGTCTGGATCGATCTGTCCAAACCCCACTATGGCCTGCACGGAACGCCGGTGCCAGGCCATGTCGGCAAGACTGAATCGCATGGCTGCGTGCGCATGACCAACTGGGATGCGCTGCGCGTGGCCGATGCGGTGGATACCTCCGTCCCCGTGGTGATGCAGGAGTAAGCCGATGCGTCTTTCGCAGCTGATCGTGCTGGGCGTGCTGCTGGGGCTGGGTGCTGGCTGGTGGCTGCGTCGCGATGCGAGTGAGCCGGTAGCCGCCTCGCTGCCGGGAGCGCCATCGGCGGTGGCCGCCGCGCCAGCGACGGAACCAGGAGCGCCACGCGCAACAGCCCCACCCGCCACCACTGCGCAGCCGGCCGCGCAGGCTGCGGATGCACCGTCCGGCCTGCTGCTGCCCGTGCAGGGCATCCTGGCCTCGCAGCTGCGCGATACCTTCACCGATGCACGCAGCGAGGGCCGCGTACACGATGCCATCGACATCATGGCCGATGCAGGTACGCCGGTACTGGCGGTGGCGGATGGCACGGTGGAAAAACTGTTCGACAGCGAGCGCGGTGGGCTGACGATCTACCAGTTCGAGCCCAGTGGACGCTGGTGCTACTACTACGCGCATCTGCAGCGCTATGCCGATGGCCTGGCCGAAAAGCAGGTGATCAGGCGCGGCGAGGTGATCGGTTATGTAGGCAGCACCGGCAACGCCAGTGCCGACGCGCCGCATCTGCATTTTGAGGTACACGTGCTGGGGCCGGAGAGGCAGTGGTGGAAGGGGGAATCGATCAACCCCTACCCATTGCTGCGAGCAGCCGGACGCTGACGCGTCAGCCGATCACGCTGCTTGCGGCGCGCAGGCCTTCCTGCAGCCTGTTCACTTCGACCATCCATTCGTCCAACGAATCGAATTCCTCTTTCAATTCCCGCAGTTCACAGTCCTCGGCCTGTACACGTTGGACAGCGAGTTGTGCAAGCGACAACATCGCTGACGATGGCACGTGATCGCATGCCTTGACCCAAGCGATCAACGCTTCTTCCTCGGCAATGGCAGCCGTCGGCTGGCCCAACAGTGCCAGCACCACCTCTGCAGCCGCGACCGCCCTGCCCGCTTCAGGTGCCTCCAGGTAATCATCGGGGTTGATAGCCGCGCGCAGCGCTTCCTCCACTATCGAGAGATCCGTGCATTCCGTCAGATCGCAGACCAGATCGCAGGCATCGTCATTATCAAATGAACCGTGTCCCCATGCGCCCATGTGATTGCTCCTCATTGGCAGGCAGATACCGTGCAGGACCCGCACGGTAGTCATCCATCATGTTGCTGACGACGAGTCTCCGCCAGCGAAAGCTGCATGCAAGACGCCATGCGTGGCGGCAGCCATTGGCACGCGGCGATCCCCGGCAGACTCCCGCCTGTCGTCCCGTGTTGATTTAAGGTGAAAAGCGACAAGATCCTGTTCAGACCGATGAAGCGCTGTGGTCGCGTAGAGACTGGATTCTCCGCAGCCAAAAATGTCGCGCGCACTGAAGCGACGCTCCACCCGCGCATGAAGACCAACAGCAGGTCGATGCGGCTGAATTGAACCGCCCTTTGACGTCAGCGCAGAAAGACCGGCGGGTTGTTACCCGGTATGGGCATGATCCTACCCATCTCGGGCATGTTTCCGGTGATCCATGAGCGCCACCACACTGGGTCTGGCACTACCTCGCGGGAGTGCGGCGCTGCCAGCGCCGCAAGGTGAACGTGAATACCGCCCAGGCAGCCCCCGGAATCAGCAGGAACATCGCCGCCACCTTCCAGAAAAAGAACGGCCACAGCCAGACGTAATCCAGGTCGGTCAGCTTCAGCAGGTCCAGTGGGGGCTGCAGTTCGATCACGGCCGCCCTGCCCGCCAGCGCCGGGTCCACCTCCAGCACGGTTACCCGCAGCCATGAGCGTCCGCGTGGCAACGCATCGCCGCGGCCATAACCAAAGTAGGACGCCATGAGGCCGCTGGATTCAACCGACGCCAACCTACGATCGATGCCCTGCCCGGCCACTCCCGAACGCTCTCCTGCGCGGAAGTCCCCATGATCGGTGGGAGTGTCGATGCGCAGCAGCACTTCAGGGTCAGCCTCAGTACCGTCTGCGGCATACCGCAGTCGCAGCCGCAGTTGGTCATCAATGAAGCGGTAGACCGTCACCTCGGCCGTCGCGCCGGGGCTGAGCAGCAGCGGCAGGGTCTGGGTACGCGAGGCCAGATGGTTGGCGATGGCGCCGAGCGCCAGAACCGCGCAGGCGATGACCCACAGGCTCCACAACACCCACAGGGTGACCCGCACCACGGTCTCGCCTTTCACGCTGACATCCTGGTCATCGCTTCGCTTCCTCGCCGGCACTGGCAACACAGTAACGAAAAAGCCCCGCGTTCGCGGGGCTTCTTCCTTCTGCGACGCCAGGCATGGCCCAGCGCTACCGGTCACGCACTCAGGCGAACGGATCCTGCAGGACCATGGTGTGGTCGCGGTCCGGGCCGGTGGAGACGATGCTGATCGGGCAACCCGCCAGCTCTTCCAGCGAACGCAGGTAGGCACGTGCGGCCGGCGGCAGGTCGTCCCAGTGGGTGATGCCGTGGGTGTTCTCGCTCCAGCCCGGGAACTCCAGGTACACCGGGGTGCAGTCTTCCCAGCCCTGTGCGTCCAGCGGGGCGTACTCGGTGCGCTTGCCGTTGTATTCGTAGGCGATGCAGACCTTCAGCTTTTCCATGCCATCGAGCACGTCCAGCTTGGTGATGCACAGGCCGCTGATGCCGTTGATGGCCACGGCGCGCTTCAGCGCGACGATGTCCATCCAGCCGCAGCGACGCGGGCGACCGGTCGAGGCACCGTACTCGGCACCGCGGTCACGGATGCCCTGGCCGACTTCGTCGTCCAGTTCGGTCGGGAACGGGCCGCCGCCGACGCGGGTGGCATAGGCCTTGGCGATACCCAGCACGTAGTCGATCGAATCGGCGCCGACGCCAGAACCGGCCAGCGCACCACCGACGGTGGTGTTGGAGCTGGTGACGTACGGGTAGGTGCCGTGGTCGATGTCCAGCAGCGCACCCTGCGCGCCTTCGAACAGCACGCGCTTACCCTGCTTGCGCAGGTCGTGCAGGATCCCGGCCACGTCGGACTTCATCGGCTGCACGTACTCGCCGAAGGCCAGCGCTTCGTCGAAGGTCTTCTGGAAGTCGACCGCATCGGTGTTCAGATACTTGGTCAGCACGAAGTTGTGGTAGTCCAGCGCGGTGCGCAGCAGTTCTTCGAGCTGCTTCGGGTAATGCAGGTCGGCGATGCGGATGCCGCGACGCGCCACCTTGTCTTCGTAGGCCGGGCCGATGCCACGGCCGGTGGTGCCGATCGCCTTGCCACCGGCAGCGCGCTCGCGCGCCTGGTCCAGGGCGATGTGGTACGGCATGATCAGTGGCGCGGCCGGGGAGATCTTCAGGCGCGAACGCACTTCCACGCCGGAGGATTCCAGCTCGGCGATTTCCTTCTGCAGCGCGGCCGGCGAGATCACCACGCCGTTGCCGATCAGGCACAGCGCGTCGTCACGCAGGATGCCCGACGGGATCAGGTGCAGGACGGTCTTCTTGCCGTTGATGACCAGGGTGTGGCCGGCATTGTGGCCGCCCTGGAAGCGCACGACGGCGCCGATTTCCTCAGTGAGCAGATCGACGATCTTGCCCTTGCCTTCATCGCCCCACTGGGCACCAAGCACTACGACAGACTGACCCATGACGGGCTCCTCATATGTTGCGGCCATCGGGGCCGCGGACGGGTAAACCGTGGCGGGGCTGGCCAGCACCTGGAGGGCGGCTCCAAACGGGGAGCAGCCGGCGATGGAAGGCCCAGACACGGAAAAAGCCGAACGGGGAGGCCCGTCCGGCTTTTGTGCATTATCCGGGTTTCCGGGGTCGGGTGCCACCTTTCCGACGGACGGCTTCACCGGCCGGTCAGGCCGGCGTCTCATGTAGAGCCGAGCCCATGCTCGGCTGCCTTCCCGCCGCTGCGCGGCGCCGCCCGAGCATGGGCTCGGACGCTACAGGGCGGGGTTCAGTGCCGCACCCACCACAGCAGGCTCAGGCCGGCCAGCAGCACCAGCCCGCCGAAGCTGCGCAGGGCCGGGCTGGGCAGGTCCAGCAGGCGCTCGGCCATGCGCTTCCAGGCGAACGGGGCGACGAACAGGAACAGGCCTTCCAGCACCGCGACCAGGCAGACGGCGGCGAACAGATCTTTCATGGGGGGACTCCGGAAAAAGCACGGGGCCCGGCGTCTGGCCGGGCCCCGTGGGGTAGTGCCCTGCGACCTCAGCGGTCGTTCTTCAGGTACTGCAGGAACGGGTCGTTCTTGTCCAGCACGATCACGCCGTTGCCGTCGGTCATGGAGCCACGGTAGGCCTCCAGGCTGCGGTAGAACGCGTAGAACGAGGGATCGGCCGAGCCGGCCTTGCCGTAGATACGGGCGGCATCGGCATCGCCTTCACCACGCAGGCGCTGGGCATCACGCTCGGCCTCGGCGATCAGCACGGTGCTGTCACGGTCGGCCTGGGCACGGATGGTCAGCGACTGCTCCTCGCCCTCGGCGCGCAGCTTGGCGGCTTCCTGCTTGCGCTGGGCGCGCATGCGCTCGTACACGTCATTGATCACCTGGCTGTCGGTGGGCAGGTCCACCTGCTTGATGCGCAGGTCGATCATCTGCATGCCGAGGCCGGCCACGGCTTCGTTGATTCCCTTCAGCTGCTCGGCGATCAGCTCGCTGCGGTCGCCGGAGACCAGCTGCTGCAGGGTGCGCGAGTTGATCTGGTTGCGCAGCGAGTCGGTGATGATCGGTGCCAGGCGGGCATTGGCGATCCGCGGATCGCCGCCGGTGGCACGGAAGTAGTCACCCACGTTGGAGATGTAGCCGATGGCGAAGAAGTCGACGCTGACGTCCTTCTGCTCGGCGGTGAAGTAACGCGCCGGCGCGGTGTCGAGCACCTGGAAGCGGCGGTCGAAGACCTTCACCGTTTCCACCACCGGCACCTTGAAGTGCAGGCCCGGCTTGATGTCCGAACGCACCACCTTGCCCAGGTTCAGGACCATGGCGGTCTGGTCCTCACGGACCACGTACACCGAGCCGAGCAGGCCCAGCACCACCGCCACGATCACGGCGATCCAGATAGGACTCTTCATCGGCTACCCTCCTCACGGCCGCTCGGTCGCCCGGTCGGGCGGCCCACCGGCCGGCCCGGATCACGGGAAGCTTCCGCCGCTGCACCCGGCAGCGACGGCATCACCACCTCCGGGTTCGTCACTCCCGGCGGAGCCAGGGTGGTGGGACGGGTATCGCCGGTCATCGGCACGTAGATCAGCTGGCGGCCATCACCACCGATCACCTTGCGGTTCTCGCTCAGCACCTGCTGCACGGTCTCCAGCCACAGGCGCTTGCGGGTCACTTCCGGGGCGTCCTTGTACTGGGCCTGCAACAGGCTGAAGCGCTGCGCGTCACCCTCGGCCTTGGACACCACGGCCTGCTTGTAGCCTTCGGCAGTGGTACGGGCACGCGAGGCCTGGCCTCGGGCTTCCGGCACGACCTTGGCGGCGTAGGCCTGGGCTTCGTTGATCAGGCGTTCCTTGACCTGCTGGGCGCCATTGACCTCGTCGAAGGCCGGCTTGACCTCTTCTGGCGGACGGGCGTCCTGCAGGGTCAGGCCGGTCACGGTCAGGCCGGTCTTGAACGCCTTCAGCAGCGCCTGCAGGCGCTCTTCGGCAGCCACGGCCAGCGGGCCACGGTTGTTCAGCACGGCGTTGAGATCAGCGCGGCCCACTTCTTCGCGCACCGCGCTCTGCGCCGACTGCTCCAGCACCTGGTTGGCATCGACCGTGCCGAACAGGTACTGCTGCGGGTCGTCGATGCGGTACTGGACGTTCAGCGAGACGTTGACGATGTTCTCGTCGCGGGTCAGCACCGGCACCTGGATCGAGAAGGTCTTGATCTCGGTGGCATTGACCTTGGTGACCGATTCGATCGGCCACGGCAGCTTGAAGTTCGGGCCGGGCTGCAGGATGCGCGAGAACTGGCCGAAGCGCAGCACCACGCCACGCTGCTGTTCGCCGATCAGCTGGAAGCTGGAGAACAGCACCAGCAACACCACGGCTGCCACCACCCAACGCACGATGCCACCGTCGAACAGGTCCTTCAGCGGCCCGGGCAGTCCGCCCCAGCCACCACCATTGCCACCGCCGCGCGACCCGAAGGGCCCGCGTCGATTGTCCTCGGGGCCTTGTCCGCCCTTGTTGCCGCCGGGTGTATTCCAGGCCATGCACGCTCCATCAAGATTTGGGCTGCGGCGCGGGCCCTTCCCGCACCGCCAGCCGTGAAACCATTACCGATCATACAAGATGGGGCGGATCGGCAGGATCGAAAGGGGGGCAACGGGGTAAGGTGGCGTTTTCCTCGAAGTCAGGCAACGCCGATGGCCCCCACCACCCCGTTCACCGCCTTCCGCATCGAAAACGACGACGCCGGCTACCGCAGCGGCCTTGCCCAGCTCCGGATCGACGACCTCAACCCCGGACAGGTGCTGATCCGCGCCCACTGGTCCTCGGTCAACTACAAGGATGCCCTTGCCGGTACCGGCAAGGGGAAAATCCTGCGCCGCTTCCCGCTCGTGGGCGGCATCGACGTGGCCGGTACCGTGGTCGCCAGCTCCGACCCGGACTGGCGTGAAGGCGATGCGGTGCTGGCCACCGGCTGCGGCCTCAGCGAGACCCGTGATGGCGGCTACAGCCAGTACGTGCGGCTGGAATCGCGCGCGGTGATCGCCCAGCCGGCCGGGCTGACCCCGCGCGAGGCGATGGTGCTGGGCACCGCCGGCTTCACTGCGGCGCTGGCCCTGCTGCGCATGCAGGACAACCGGCAGACCCCGGAACTCGGCCCGCTGGCAGTCACCGGTGCCAGCGGCGGCGTCGGTGCGCTGGCGCTGTCGATCTTCAGCCGTGCCGGCTACAGCGTGCACGCGGTCAGCGGCAAGCAGAACCAGGCCGATTTCCTGCGCAGCATCGGCGCCACCGAGGTACTGCCACGCGACGCGCTGGCCGATACCGGCCCGCTGCAGTCGGCGCGCTTCGGCGGTGGCCTCGACAATGCCGGAGGCGACATGCTGGCCAGCCTGCTGGCGCAGACCGTGCCCTACGGCAGCGTGGTCAGTGCCGGTCTGGCCGCCAGCCCGACGCTGGACATGACCGTGATGCCGTTCATCCTGCGCGGTGTCTCGCTGCTGGGGGTGTCCTCGGCCAATGCGCCGCGCGGGCTGCGCGAAGAGGTGTGGTCGCGACTGGGCAGTGACTGGAAGCCGCAGCACCTGGACCGCATCTGCACTGCCGAAGTCGGCCTGGATGGCCTGCCCGCCGTGTTCCAGCGGATGCTGGCCGGCGGCTCGCTGGGGCGCACGGTGGTGCGGATCGACTGAACGTCGCAGGCAGGCGACGGACGGCAGACGCGCCCCTCCCGCCGGTAATGTGCCCGCACTACACTGCGGGCATTACATGGGGAACAACATGGCACGCATTCTGATCGTCGACGACTCACCGTCGCAGCTGTTGGGGATACAGCGCATCGTCGAGAAGCTCGGGCACCAGATCCTGACCGCCACCGATGGCGCCGCCGGGGTCGAAACCGCCAAGGCCGAGCTGCCCGACCTGGTCCTGATGGACGTGGTGATGCCCAACCTCAATGGCTTCCAGGCCACCCGCACCCTCGCCCGCGACGAGGCGACCCGGCACATTCCGGTGATCCTGGTGACCACCAAGGACCAGGACACCGACCGCATGTGGGGCATGCGCCAGGGCGCCAAGGCCTACATCACCAAGCCGTTCTCGGAAGATGAACTGTCCGAGGTGCTGGAACGGGTGTTCGCCGGGCAGGGCTGAAACATTCCGGTGGGTGCCAACCTTGGTTGGCACGCCTTGAACGGCCGAAAGGCGTGTGGACCGAGGTCCACACCCACCAGAATCGATCTCAGATCGTTTCGCCAAACGCCTTGGCCAGGTTCCGATAGGCCTTCTTCTGCGCCTCGTCGGTCGCAGCCGGGGCCACGATCTCGATTTCGACGATCTGGTCGCCGTCCGGGCTGCCAGGAAGGCCACGGCCACGCAGGCGCAGCTTGCGCCCGGCATCGGAATCGGCCGGAATCTTCAGCTCCACCGCACCGCCCAGGGTCGGCACGCTGATGCTGGTCCCCAACGCGGCCTGCCACGGTGTGACCGGCAGCGTATAGAGGATGTTGCGGCCATCGACCTCGAACTGCGGGTGCGCGGCGTATTCCACTTCCAGCAGCAGGTTGCCGCCATGGTTGCCCTGCCCTGCCAGGCGGATCACCTGGCCCGGGCGGATGCCCTTGGGCACGCGCACGTCCAGCTGCTTGCCGTTGACGGTGATGCGCAGGCTGTCACCGTTGTAGGCCGCCTCCAGCGGTACCGACAGCTTGGCGCGGGTATCGCGATTGGGCGCATGGCCCTGGCTGCTGAAGCCCGGCCCCGGACCAGCGCCGCCACCGCCACGCTGGCGCGCGAACAGGCTTTCGAAGAAGTCGCTGAAGCCGCCGTTGGGGCCGCCGCCGCCGAACACTTCCTCGAAATTGAACCCCCCGGCGCCGCCGTAGTTCGGCGGCACGTTGAACTCCTCGCCCGGGCGATAGCCCTGCGCGCGCAGCTGGTCGTAGGCCGCGCGCTTCTCCGGGTCGCGCAGCGCCTCATAGGCCTCGTTGACCGCCTTGAACTTGTCTTCGGCCCCGGCCTCCTTGCTGACGTCCGGGTGGTACTTGCGTGCCAGCCGGCGGTAGGCGGTCTTGATCTCCGCCTCGCCCGCGCTCGGTTCCACCCCCAGGGTGGCGTAGTAATCCTTGAATTCCATCCAGCTACCTCGATTCGCTTCGGCCGCGCCGGTGGCGCCGCCCCGGGTTCATTCTACGCGCCGGCGATGCTACGCCGCCCCTCGTGCGGCCCCGGTGAGGCCGACTGATCCTGCGCAATGCGGCTGCCATCCCCATGCCCCACGCTGTGGCTGGAAGCCCCTGCCGCAAAGCCCGAAGATGGGGCCTGCACGCAGGTTTTCCAATGTCTTGACGCCCCTGTCCCATCCGGCCCACTAGCCTGCCCCAGCAAGGAGTTCCTCATGACCATCCATGTCGGCGACCGCATTCCGGAAGTGACCCTCAAGCGCATCCGCGAGGGCATCGAAACACTCGATACGCATTCGCTGTTCGATGCGCGCAAGGTGGTGCTGTTCGCCGTGCCCGGCGCGTTCACCCCGACCTGCTCGGCGCGCCACCTGCCCGGCTACGTCGAAAAATTCCAGGCATTCCGCCAGCGCGGCATCGACGTCTACTGCATGGCCGTCAACGACCCGTTCGTGATGAAGGCCTGGGCCGCCGACCAGAGCGTGCCCGACGGCCTGCTGATGCTGTCCGACGGCAACGCCGAACTGACTCGCGCGCTCGGCCTGGAACTCGATGCCAGCGCCTCGGGCATGGGCATCCGTTCGCGCCGTTTCGCCCTGTACGTGGTCGATGGCGTGGTGCGTGCGGCCTGGGTCGAACAGCCGGGCCAGTTCGAAGTCTCTTCAGCCGAGTACGTGCTGGAGCACCTGCCCACCTGATCTTCCACCGCAAGAGGAAACGGCCAGCCATGTCCAGCAAGCCAGCCAAAGCCACAAAGCCTGCCGCAAAGGTTCCCGGCATCAGCGACCGCAAGACCCTGCGCGAACGCGCCCGGCGCAACATCGAAGATGGTGCGATCACCGACAGCTACAATGCCGACCGCGAGGCAGTGATCAAGCTGCTCAACGACGCACTGGCCACCGAGTACGTGTGCGTGCTGCGCTACTACCGGCACTACTTCATGGCCAAGGGCATGCTGGCCGACGCGGTCAAGGCCGAGTTCCTGGAGCACGCACAGCAGGAGCAGGCACACGCCGGCAAGCTGGCCGAGCGCATCGTCCAGCTCGGCGGCGAGCCCGATTTCAACCCGGATACGCTGACCGCGCGCTCGCACGCCGAGTACAAGGAAGGCAGCGACCTGCGCGACATGGTGCGCGAGAACCTGGTGGCCGAACGCATTGCCATCGACAGCTACCGCGAGATGATCAACTTCATCGGCGACCGCGACACCACCACCAAACGCATCCTCGAAGAGATCCTGGCGCAGGAAGAAGAACACGCCGACGAATTCGCCGACCTGCTGGATGGCTGGATCGGGGAATAGCGGTTACGCCACACGCTCGCTGCCATCTGCCGCGTTGTAGAGCCGAGCCCATGCTCGGCTTACCGCTGCATGCACGTCGAAGGAGCAGCCGAGCATGGGCTCGGCTCTACAACAGCGTGGCAGTCATACGGGAAGTGCCAACCAAGGTTGGCACCTACCGGAGGACGTTGAACCGTACCTGGGTCCACGCGCCATCTGCCGCCAGAGCGGTCAGGGTGTGTGCTCCCGGATCGGCGAACTCGCGCTGCATCAACTGCGCGCCGTGGGTCTGCGCAATCCAGCGTCCATCCAGCAACCAGTCCACCGCCTGCTCGCTGCCCAGCGCGCGCAGCTGCAGGCGTACGCCATGTTCGGCGTTGGGTGCACGCGCCAGTGCTGCGCCATCATTGAGGCCATCGATGTGCAACGCGACACTGGCCTCACGCCCATCGTCGCGGCAGTCAGGCGATAGCGCTGGCAATTGCGAGGCCTCGCGCGTGGCCTTGGACAACCACGGCGACAACAGCGCCGGCCAGCGAGCGATCTCACGCGCGACTTCCTCATGCGGCAAACGGCAATCAGCGGAGACACGCAGACCGGTCCGCGCATCGGCCAGGTAGCGCTGCCGCCCCGGCTGCCAGCGCCGCGCCTCGCGCTCGGGGAACGTCGGTGGTGCTGCACCGTCCAGCAGGTAGGCCTGCATCCTGCGCTGGCAGAGCGCAGCTGGCAGTCCCTCGGCACGTTCGCCGGTCGGCCAGCAGATGTCTTCCTGGCTGACACTGGCCGGCATTGGCGCAGCAGCGGAATCGCCACGCTGGCGCGGCAGGCTGTCCACCACTTCGAACATCAGCGGCAGTGCGGTAACCGCACCATACTGGCCCGGCAACGGCGTGCCGTCTGGTCGCCCCACCCACACGCCCACTGTGTAGTGACGGGTACTGCCGATGGCCCACGCATCGCGGTACCCGTAACTGGTGCCGGTCTTCCACGCCACACGCGGGCGGCCACCGACATCGAACGTCCCGACGCCATAGCCCGGCCGCGGATTCGATTCCAGCATCTCGCGGACGATCCAGCTTGCGCCGGGCGAAGCGAGGCGCCGCTCGATCATTGGCTCATCGTCGGTGTAACGCACGCGCCCGGCGATGCCATTGCGGTTGAGCGCGGCGAACGCGCCGACCAGGTCTTCCAACCGCGCGCCGGTGCCGCCCAGGATCAGCGACAGATTAGGCGTGCTGCCCGGCGGGAAACGCAGCTGGATGCCGGAGTGCGAAAGCCGCGCAGCAAAGCGCGCCGCGCCTACCCGCTGCAGCAGGTCCACCGAGGGCACGTTGAGCGACAGGCGCAACGCACTGGAAGCGCCGATCGGTCCGTTGAAGGCCATGTCGAAGTTGCCGGGGCGGTAGCTGCCGAAACTCTGCGGCGCATCCACCAGCAGGCTTTCCGAATGGATCAGACCATCGTCCAGCGCCATCGCATACAGGAACGGCTTGAGCGTGGACCCCGGCGAGCGCCAGGCCTGCACCATGTCGACGTGACCCAGCCGCTGGCGGTCGCCAAAGGCCAGCGTGCCGACATAGGCACGCGCCTGCAGGGTCTGGTTGTCGACCACCAGCAGAGCGGCCGAGGTGCGTTCGGGCAGCGTCGAGAAATAGCTGGCCACGCGTTCCTCCAGCGTGCGCTGCAGTCCGATGTCGATGCTGCTCTGGATGCGTGCCTGGCCGGGGTGCGCCGAATGCAGGCGCTGCGCCAGCAGTGCGGCGTGCAGCGGCGGCCGCAGCGAGCGCGCCACTACGTTCTCGACGCGCGCGTCTTCCACTTCTTCCGGTGTCCACGCACCCAGCTCGGCCATGCGTGACAGCACCTTGTCGCGCGCCTTCTGCGCCGCTTCCGGATGGCGGTCCGGGCGCAGCCGGCTTGGCGCCTGCGGCAGCACCGCCAGCAACGCGGCCTCGGCATGCGACAGCTGCGCCGCCGGCTTGCCCAGGTAGGCCCAGCTGGCCGCTTCCACGCCCTCGATGGTGCCGCCGTAAGGCGCGCGCTCCAGATACAGGGCCAGGATCTGCTGCTTGCTCAGATGCACTTCCAGCTGCACCGCGCGCAGCATCTGCTTGAGCTTTCCCCAGGGCGTGCGCGTATGCGGGTCGAGGATGCGGGCAACCTGCATGGTCAGGGTCGAGCCACCGGACACGATGCGGCCGCCGCGCAGCAACTGGCCGCTGGCACGCAGGATCGCCAGTGGGTTGATGCCAGGATGGCGCCAGAACCAGCGGTCTTCGTAGGTCAGCAACGCCTGCAGGTACAGCGGCGAGACGCTGTCGATCGAAGCCGGATAGCGCCACACGCCCTCGGCATCGGCAAAGGCACGCAGCGGCGTGCCGTCGGCGGCCACCACCAGGGTGCTGGTATCACGCTGCTTTGGCAGCGGCGGCGGGAAAGCGAAGTCCAGCACCAGCAGCAGCGCCAGCGAGGCGGCCGTGCCCCAGCGCAACCACGGCCACAGCGGCCGCAGCCGGCGGCGCAGGGCCGCCAGCCGGGTCTTCATTGCGTCGTTCATTGCGAATTGCCATCAGGACGGGCCGCGCCGTCGCGGCCCGTCCGCGCGGTCACGGCTGTACCACCGTGATCGTGGTCGGGTTGCTGCGGCCGACGCCGCGCAGCTGCGGCCGGTACATGTCCTCCACCAGCGGCGGCGGCACCGAGTAGGTTCCCGGGGTCACCGCGCGTACCAGGTAGAACACGTTGGCCTTGCTGCCACGCGACAGCTTCAGCGCGGCCACGTAGCGGTCGTCGCGGAACTCTTCGTGCTTGGTATCGGCCGCTTCACTGCGGTCGCTGATGGTGATGCCATCGACCACCACGTCGGCCCACTGCTTGGCGTCGCCCAGGTTGAAGTTCTCGATCTCCAGGCCGGCCGGCAGCAGGTCGGTCAGCAGTGCATCAGGCATCGTGGTGTCGGCAGTGACGGTGACGCGCACGATCAGCGCTTCACCTTCCTTCAGCGGGCGCGGCGTCCACGGCTTGCCATCGGTGCCGAAGTAGCTGCGTTCAACACCCAGCACGCTGTTGTCCGGTGCCGGCGCGCTGCGCGGGATGCCGGCCACGTCGATGCTGGCGAACATCGGCGGCTGGCCCTGCGGGGTGAAGCGCACGCCGCTGGCCAGTTCGCTGCCGGTGAAGTTGCGGCCGAACAGCTTGCGCTCGCCGATGGCTTCGCTGTTGCCGCCGATCACCAGTTCACCGGCCACCAGTGCCTTCTGGTTGGCGGCCAGGGCCTTGCCGAGGCGGGCAATCGCCACCTGCTCCTGGGTGCTCAGCCACATCCAGCCGGCATTGCGGCGGGCATCCAGGCCACGGCCGAGATCGACCGCACGTGCGTCCCAGGCGGGCTTGGCCAGCTTGTTCTCGTGCGTCAGCGCGATCATCAGTGCGTCATCGCGGATCGCGCTGCCGTAGTCGCCGAAGTACGACGGGCGCTCGCTGCTGGACTTGGCGAACGCCGCCGCCAGTGCCGCCTGGCCACGCTTGGCATCACCCTGCAGTGACA
Source organism: Stenotrophomonas sp. AS012628 (assembly GCF_010608305.1). Classification (NCBI taxonomy): domain Bacteria; kingdom Pseudomonadati; phylum Pseudomonadota; class Gammaproteobacteria; order Lysobacterales; family Lysobacteraceae; genus Stenotrophomonas; species Stenotrophomonas sp. AS012628. The sequence goes on from NZ_VMBJ01000035.1 coordinate 30,021, forward strand.
GCGCCACGCCCAGGTGGACCAGCGACAGGCCACCGACCGCCTTGCTGCGCTCGTTGTCGTACAGCGTGCGCAGGGTACCCAGCGGCGCCCGGTTGACCCGGGCCAGCACATAGCCCGAATACGCCTGGTTGGCGAACTTCAGCTTCTCGCGGTCATCCTGGCCGTAGAACTGATTGCCACCGGACAGCAGGTCCTCACTGAGGCGGTTGAGTGCCTTCTGCAGTACGTTGTCGGGCACCGCGAAGCCGGCGTCCTTGGCATCGAGCAGGAACTCGGTGATGTACGGGGTCAGCCACGGGTTCACGTAGCCGTCGTCACCCCACATCGAGAAGTTGCCGTTGGCCACCTGCATCGACGCCAGGCGACCGAACGCGCCTTCCATGCGCTCGCGGCGGGTCTTGGCATCCAACCCGTCAGCCCCGAGCATCGACGACGTCGCCTGGTCCAGGATCAGTGCGGCGTAGCCCTTGCTGGTGGTCTGCTCGGCGCAGCCGTATGGGTAGTTCAACGCGCCCTGCAGGGCACTGGCGAACGGGATTGGCGGCAGCGGGCTGACCAGCAGGCGCGCGTTCACCGACTCGGCCATCAGGCCGTCGGTCAGGCTGTTGTCGAGGCTGACCGCGGCCAGTGGATCCAGCGTGCGTACCTGCGAGCGCAGCACCTGCGGCCACGCCGCACGCACCGGCAGCTCGTAGCGGCGGTCGGCCTTGAATCCGTTGCCGTCCACCCGCACCCGCACCTTGGCTACGCTGTGGCCCTCACGCGCGGACAGCGGGAAACTCAGCGTGGTCTTGGCATCGGCATTCAACTGCACGCTGCGGCTGCCCTCACCCAGGTTCAACGGGCCCTCGCTTTCCACCTTCACGTTGAACTGCCCCGGCTTGCCGGTGAAGTTCTGCACGTCCAGGGTCACGGTGCTGCGGTCGCCCGGGGCCAGGACGCGCGGCATGCTGGCTTCGGCCAGGATCGGCGCGCGCACCACGGTCTCCACATCGCGCTTGCCGTACTGGTCATCGCTGTAGACCAGCGCCGATACGCGCAGGGTGCCGTTGAAGTCCGGCACCTTCAGGCGGATGCGGGCGATGCCCTTGGCATCCAGCTGCACCGGGCCGGAGAACAGGTCCACGGTCTGCACGCGTGCGGTCGGGCGCTTGGCCTGCGGCAGCGCCTGCAGCGCCATGTCGCCACCAAACTTCAGCTTGCCGCTGCCGCCATCGAAGCTCTCGATCACCCGGCTGTAGATGTCGTAGGCATCGATGCCGAGGCGACGCTGGGCGAAGAAGTGCGCGCCGGCGTCGGGCACCGGGAAGCGGGTGATGTTGAGGATGCCTACATCCACCGCCGAGACGGTGACGTGCGCCATCTTGCCCGCCAGCTGCGGTGCACTGACCGTCACCGGCAGGTCCTGCTCCGGCCGCATCTGCTTGGGCGCAGCCAGGCCAACCGCCACGGTGCGGCCCTTGCGGTCCATCGGAACGTGCACCACACCCACAGCACGGGCCGGGGTGATCTTGCTCGGCGCACTGCCGCCACGGAACACCAGCGCGGTGATGTACACGTCGTGGCGTTCCCAGTCGGCGGTGACCGGAATCTTGAAGGTCGACCCCGGCTTGGCGTCGATGCCCTGCACGTACAGCATGCGGTCGGTCTCGACCATCAGGATGCCCTTGCCGGCGTGCGGCGGGGTCACCGTCACCTCGAGCGTGTCGCCTGCCTTGTAGCCGGTCTTGTCCAGGCCCAGCTTGATCTTGTCAGGGCGCGCGTCCAGGCCGCGGTTGTCATCACCCCAGCTCCAGCCCGCACGGAACGGATAGCGGCTGGTCAGGCCGGTGGACGGATCGAACACGTCCACCCGGTACTCGCCCCACTCCACCGGGAAATCAAAGGCCACCGCGCTGCCGCCGGCATCGACGGTGCGCGTTTCCTTGTTCTCGAAACGGCGGGTGAAGTCGTAGTCCCAGCGGTTGTCGTTGAAGGTCCAGTGGTAGTCGCGCAGTTCGCGCACCAGGGTGATCTTCAGGCCCTTGGCCGGCTGCGGCTTGCCCGCTGCATCCACGCGCATCAGCTCGAAGCGCGCATTGCCGTTGGCATCGGCACCGTCTTCGGGATTGAACAGCGGGCGCACGCCCACCAGCGCATTGGCCGGCCACATCACCCGCTTCAAGGTGCGGGTGACGGTACGGCCGCCGGTCTCGTACAGGCTGCCGGACAGCACCACTGCAATCGGTGCCTTGGCCTTGGTCGCCTCCTCCGGCAATGCCACATCCTCGCGCAGCTGGCCGTTGGCCGGCAGCGTGGTGTCGATCACGTCCTTGGCTTCGCGCGGCAGCTGCAGGGTCGGGTCACCGAAGAAGTAGCCCGGCAGGCCCTCCACCGGCTGCTGCTCGGCCGCCACTGCCATGCGCGCGGTGAAGCGGTTGCCATCGGCCGGCGCACCATACAGGTAGGCACCATTGGCCTGCAGGCGCAGGTCCTCACCCGGCTTCAGCGTCTTCTGCGCGCTGTCCAGATCCAGCTTCATGCGCTCGGGCAGGAACTCCTCGATGCGCAGGGTCATGCCCTGGATCGCCTCCTTGCTGGCCGGGTCGGTGCGGAACTCGATCTGCCAGCGCCCGGTCGGCGCCTCGGCGGGGATCACCTGCTCGAAATTGATGTAGCCCTGGTCACCCGGCTGCAGGCGGGTCTCGCGGAAAGTCTTGCCGTCGGGCTGCTTCAGGCGCAGGAACACCGGTTGCGCCTTGACCGGCTTGCCATCGTTGTCACGCAGCAGCGCGGACAGGCGCACGGTCTCGCCCGGGCGGTACAGGTCGCGGCCGGACCAGGCGTAGACGTCGAACCAGGCATTGTCACGGCCGGCCACGGCGAATTCGCTCAGGTCCAGCGCCGGCTGGTTGAACGGCAGGAAGCTGGTGTCCTTGCCAGTGCTGGCGACCAGCACGTGGGTGGCATCCAGCGTGTAGTTCAGCAGCGCATTGCCGTTGCCGTCGGTGCTGCCCTTCAGCACCACCTCGCCCTTGGCATCGAGAACCCGCAGGTCGATGCCCTTCAGCGGTGCGCCGTCCTTGAGGCCGGCGGTGTGCACGAACAGCTTGTCCTTGTAGGCGCGGGTATGCAGGCCGATGTCGCTGACCGAGAAGAACGCGGTATCGAACTCGCCCTCGTAGTCACCGGTGCGCTTGAGCAGGGCGAAGTACAGGCCCGGCTCCTGCAGTTCCTTGATGTCCTGGGTCGGCAGGTAGGTCAGCACCCGCTCGTTCTGCTTGCCACCCAGGATGAAGCGGTTGACGTAGACCGGCTCGGCCAGCTTGTTGATCGGGCTGCGCTCGTAGTCGCTGCTCAGCTCCCAGCTGCCACGGCGGCCTCCGCGCTGGTACTGGCTGAAGAAGGTCGGCAGGTCCTTCTCGCGCACGCGCAGGAACTCGACGTCGACCTCCGGCACGTTCACCGACACCACCGGCAGGCCACGGCTGTCCTTGGCCGGCAGCACGCTGCCCTGCGAAGCGAAGCCGACCACCGGCTTCAGCTCGCCGCTGAACACCTTCTGCTTCAGTTCCTTGCCCAGGCGGCTGCCATCGGCGGCCAGCAGATCCGGCGAAACCACCAGGCTGAACTCCTTGCCGGCCTCGACGAACGGGTAACGCAGGGTCAGGCCGTCATCGGACAGCGTCCAGCTGCTGTCGTCAGTGCCGACCTTTTCCTCGAAGCGCACCAGTTTGTCGAAATCCTGGGTGCCGACCAGCGGGCGCGAGAACTCCAGCGCCAGCGACAAGCCGTCATTCTTCTGGTCCGGGTAGGCACGCAGCAGGGTGAACTCCTTCACCTGCTCGGCCTTGGTGGTGATGGCTTCACCGCTGGCCTTGGGCAGCTGCCCGCTGTCGTTGCGGCAGCCGGCCAGACCCAGCAACAGGCCTCCTGCCAGTACCGCCGCCGCCCATCCCCACCGCTTCCGCCGTGCCGGACCGCTCATGTCGTCACTCCTTGATCGAGGTGGTCATTATAGGCAGGCCGCGTCAAGGTGTTGACGCGGATTCGGCAAGTGCCCCGGGTGCGGGTAGTGCCGGCCGCTGGCCGGCAGTCCGGTAGTCGCCAACCTTGGTTGGCGTCGGCCGTGCCAACCAAGGTTGGCACCTACCAAAGCGAGCCGAGCCATGGGCCTGGCAAGCAGACGTGGCGTCAGATCCACCAAAGCGTTGCTACCCCGGCAGGTACAGGTCCACGTAGTCGGTCACCGGCATCGCCGCCAGCGCCACCGGGTCCAGCGATGCCGCCCAGATGCGCTGCTGCTGGGCGGTCGGGAAGCGATGGGCCAGGTGCCGGCGGAACTTGTCCATCAGCAGCGGAATGCCTTCCTCGCGGCGCCGGGCGTGGCCGAGCGGGTATTCCACCAGTACCTCGGGCAGCTCGCTGCCGTCGGTAAAGCGCACGCTCAGGCCGTTGGCGATGCTGCGCTTGTCCGGATCCAGATAATCCGCGCTGAGCTGCGGATCCTCATGGCAGGCCATCTTCGCCCGCAGGGCATCGATGCGCGGATCGGCGGCAACGTCGTCCTCGTAATCCTCGGCCACCAGCCGCCCGTGCAGCAGCGCGATGGCGACCATGTACTGCACGCAGTGGTCGCGGTCGGCCGGGTTATGCAGCGGGCCCTGCTTGTCGATGATGCGGATACAGGCTTCCTGGGTGCGGATGGCGATATGCGCGATGTCCTCGACCCGCCGCCCCATCGCGCGCAGCTGCTGATGCAGCGTGACCGCCGCCTCCACTGCGGTCTGGCCGTGGAACTCGGCCGGGTAGCTGATCTTGAACAGCACGTTCTCCATCACATAGCTGCCCAGCGGTCGCCCCAGTGTCAGTGCCTGACCGTGCATGGATACGGCCTCGAAACCCCATGTCGGTGCACTCAATACGCTGGGATAGCCCATCTCGCCGCTGGCTGCCATCAGCGCCAGACGCACGCCACGACTGGTCGCATCGCCAGCGGCCCAGCTCTTGCGCGAGCCGGTATTGGGCGCGTGACGGTAGGTTCGCAGCGCCTGGCCATCTATCCAGGCCAGCGACACTGCATTGAGCATGCGTTCGCGATCCAGCCCGAGCAGCTGCGAGACCACCGCGGTGGTGGCCACCTTGACCAGCACCACATGGTCCAGCCCGACGCGGTTGAAGGAATTCTGCAGCGCCAGCACGCCCTGGATCTCGTGCGCCTTGATCATCGCAAGCAGCACGTCGTGCACGGTCGGCGGCGGACGACGCAGGGCCTGCGCGTTGCGCCCCAGCCAGTCAAGGACGGCAAGGATGCCGCCCAGGTTGTCCGATGGATGGCCCCATTCGGCGGCCAGCCAGGTGTCGTTGAAATCGAGCCAGCGCACCATTGCGCCGATGTTGAAGGCGGCCTGCACCGGGTCCAGCACGTAGTGCGTGCCCGGTACGCGCGCGCCGTCGACCACGCTGATGCCCGGCACCAGTGGACCGAGCAGTTTGCTGCAGGCCGGGAAGGACAGCGCTTCCAGGCCGCAGCCCAGCGTATCAAGCAGGCAGTGATGCGCGGTCTGGAACGCCAGCGGTGAGTCGATGCGGGCATCGCGCACATAATCGACGATATCCACCAGCAGTGCATCCCACGCTGCACGCTCGTTGGATGGGGTGTGGTTGTCGGACATCGTCGATCTCCTCGTTGCGGTGCACGGTTGCCCGTGCACCATGCCAACCAAGGCTGGCATCTACCAGAGCACTATTCGGCCGGCACCCGCACCTTGCCGTCCATCAGCACACGGGCGCTGCGGCTCATGATGGCCTTGGTCACTGTCCACTGGCCGTCAACGAGACCAGCCTGCGCACCCACGCGCAACGTGCCCGAGGGATGGCCGAAGGTCACCGCCTCACGTTCGCCGCCACCGGCGGCGCGATTGACCAGGGTACCCGGAATCGCCGCCGCGGTACCGATCGCCACGGCGGCAGTGCCCATCATCGCGTGGTGCAGCTTGCCCATCGACAACGCACGCGCGTGCAGGTCGATGGCCGAGGCCGGGATGGCCTTGCCGCTGGACGACACATAGTCCTGCGCCGGTGCCACGAAGGCCACCTTCGGCGTGTGCTGGCGCGTGGCCGCATCTTCCAGGTTCTTGATCAGCCCCATGCGCAAGGCGCCGTAGGCGCGGATCTTCTCGAAGCGCTCCAGCGCCCCCTTGTCCTCGTTGATCGCAGGCTGCAGTTCGGTGCCGGTGTAGCCCAGGTCGGCCGCATTGAGGAAGATGGTCGGAATGCCGGCGGTGATCATGGTCACCTCGAAACTACCCACGCCCGGCACGTCCAGGGTGTCGACCAGGTTGCCGGTCGGGAACATCGCGCCCGCATCGCCGTCATCGGACGGATCGATGAACTCCAGCTGGATCTCGGCGGCCGGGAAGGTCACGCCATCCAGTTCGAAATCGCCGATTTCCTGCACTTCGCCATCGCGCATCGGCACGTGGGCGATGATGGTCTTGCCGATGTTGGCCTGCCAGATGCGCACGGTGCACAGGCCATCGCGCGGCACGCGGGCGGGATCGATCAGCCCGTTGGCGATCGCGAATGGGCCGACCGCAGTGCTGAGGTTGCCGCAATTGCCGCTCCAGTCGACGAAGGCGGTGTCGATCGAGACCTGGCCGTACAGATAGTCCACGTCGTGGTCTGGCACCGAGGCGGTGGAGATGATCACGCACTTGCTGGTGCTGGAGGTGGCGCCGCCCATGCCATCGGTCTGCTTGCCATAAGGATCGGGCGAGCCGATCACGCGCATCAGCAGTGCATCGCGTGCGGCGCCCGGCGCCTGCGCGGCCTCGGGCAGGTCCTGCAGGCGGAAGAACACGCCCTTGCTGGTGCCGCCGCGCATGTAGGTGGCGGGAATACGGAGTTGCGGGAGGAAGGTCATCGTCGGATCCACGCGTTTGGATTTCAGGAAATGTCTTGCATCAGTGCGTCAAGACCACGATCAACGCACCACACACGCATGATGTCCACGCGGTCCGGTAGATCGAGGTAATAGACGAGGTACCGTTCGAAGCCCGGAACCAGCATGAACCGCAACGGCACCGGCAGCTGTGCTGCGAGGTCGGCGTGCCGGGTGGAACCCGAGCCTGGAAATACCGCGATGCGTTGAAGCGTGGCCTCCAACTCGGCGAGAAAGCGCCGACCCAGTATCAGCCCACCCTGCCGTGCGAACCACAGCGCGGCATCGGCTGCGTCGGCTTCGGCCCTGGGTCGCCATTCAATCGCCTTCACGCTCCATCCTTTCGGTCAGTTCACGACGCATGCGCTCGAATGTGTCGGCCGTCACCGGGACGCCAGGCCCAGAAGCCAGCCCCTCGGCAATCAGCTGCTTGAGCAGTTCTTCGGCCTTGCTGCGCTGGCGCTGGCGGATCAGGTCACGCACGTAGTCCGACGTACTGGAATAGCCGCCTTCACGCACTTCCTCGTCCACGAACTGCTTGAGCGGGTCGGTCAGCGAAATGTTCATGGTGGCCATGAGACTCTCCATTGGCAGTTTTTGCCAAGTCAGTGTGCGCCCTGCCCAGGTGTCGGACAAGCCCGCCCCCGGCCTCCGGGGCAGGCATTCAGGCCGGTATCACGCCACCTTGGCGCCTTCCAGGAAATCCTGGGCAAAGCGCTGCAGCACGCCGCCGGCTTCGTAGATCGCCACTTCCTCGTCACTGTCCAGGCGGCAGGTGACCGGCACGATCAGGTCCTGGCCGTCGCGGCGGTGGATGACCAGGGTCAGGTCGGCGCGCGGGGTGCGCTCGCCCACCACGTCGAAGGTCTCGGTGCCATCGATGCCCAGGGTCAGGCGGGTGGTGCCCGGCTTGAACTCCAGCGGCAGCACGCCCATGCCGATCAGGTTGGTACGGTGGATGCGTTCGAAGCCCTCGGCCACGATCGCTTCCACGCCGGCCAGGCGAACGCCCTTGGCGGCCCAGTCGCGCGAGCTGCCCTGGCCGTAGTCGGCACCGGCAATGATGATGAGCGGCTGCTTGCGCTCCATGTAGGTCTCGATCGCTTCCCACATGCGCATCACCTTGCCTTCCGGCTCCACGCGCGCCAGCGAACCCTGCTTCACGCTGCCATCGTCGTTGCGCACCATCTCGTTGAACAGCTTCGGATTGGCGAAGGTGGCGCGCTGCGCAGTCAGGTGATCACCGCGATGCGTGGCATAGGAATTGAAGTCCTCTTCCGGCAGGCCCATCTTCGCCAGGTACTCGCCGGCGGCGCTGGAGGCCAGGATCGCGTTGGACGGCGACAGGTGGTCAGTGGTGATGTTGTCCGGCAGCACCGCCAGCGCGCGCATGCCGGCCAGCGTGCGCTCACCGGCCAGTGCGCCCTCCCAGTACGGCGGACGGCGGATGTAGGTGCTCTGCGGGCGCCAGTCGTACAGCGGGCTGACCGCGGCACCGTTCTCCACGCGCACGTTGAACATCGGGTTGTAGACCTTGCGGAACTGCTCGGGCTTCACCGAGGCCTTCACCACCGCGTCGATCTCGGCATCGCTCGGCCAGATGTCCTTCAGGCGCACCTCGTTGCCATCGGCGTCCACGCCCAGCACGTCCTTCTCGATATCAAAGCGGACGGTGCCGGCGATGGCATAGGCGATCACCAGCGGCGGCGACGCCAGGAAAGCCTGCTTCGCATACGGGTGGATGCGGCCATCGAAGTTGCGGTTGCCCGACAGCACGGCCGTGGCGTACAGGTCCCGGTCGATGATCTCCTGCTGGATGGCCGGATCGAGCGCGCCGCTCATGCCGTTGCAGGTGGTGCAGGCGAAGGCGACGATGCCGAAGCCCAGCTTTTCCAGGTCCGGCAGCAGGCCGGCCTCTTCCAGGTACAGCTGCACCGCCTTCGAGCCGGGCGCCAACGAGGACTTCACCCACGGCTTGCGGAGCAGGCCACGTTCATTGGCCTTGCGCGCCAGCAGTGCGGCGGCGATCACGTTGCGCGGGTTGGAGGTGTTGGTGCAGCTGGTGATGGCGGCGATGATCACCGCGCCATCCGGCATCAGGCCCTGCGCCTGCTCGGCCTTGCCCGCTGCCAGCTTGGCCTCGTCGGCGATGCCGCGCTCGGCCAGCTCTGAAGTGGCGACGCGCTTGTGCGGGTTGGACGGGCCCGCCATGTTGCGCACCACGCTGGACAGGTCGAAGCGCAGCACGCGCTCGTACTGCGCGGTGGCCAGGTCGTCGGCCCACAGGCCTGTGGTGCGTGCATAGTTTTCCACCAGCGCCACCTGCGATTCCTCGCGACCGGTCAGGCGCAGGTAATCGGTGGTCTGTGCGTCGATGTAGAACATCGCGGCGGTGGCACCGTATTCGGGGCACATGTTGGAGATGGTGGCGCGGTCACCGATGGTCAGTGCCGCAGCACCCTCGCCGAAGAATTCAAGCCAGGCTCCGACCACGCGCTCCTTGCGCAGGAACTCGGTCAGGGCCAGCACCACGTCGGTGGCGGTGATGCCCGGCTGCGGGCGGCCACTCAGTTCGACACCGACGGTGTCGGGCAGGCGCATCCACGACGCGCGGCCCAGCATCACGTTCTCTGCTTCCAGGCCGCCAACACCAATTGCGATCACGCCCAGTGCATCCACGTGCGGGGTGTGACTGTCGGTGCCCACGCAGGTATCCGGGAAGGCCACGCCGTCCTGCACGTAGACCACCGGCGACATCTTCTCCAGGTTGATCTGGTGCATGATGCCGTTGCCCGGCGGAATCACGTCCACGTTCTCGAAGGCCAGTTTGGTCCAGTCGATGAAGTGGAAACGGTCTTCATTGCGACGATCTTCGATCGCGCGGTTCTTCTCGAACGCCTGCGGATCGAAACCGCCACACTCCACCGCCAGCGAGTGATCGACGATCAGCTGCACCGGCACCACCGGATTGACCTTGGCCGGGTCGCCGCCCTTGTCGGCGATCGCATCGCGCAACCCGGCCAGATCGACCAGTGCGGTCTGGCCGAGGATGTCGTGGCACACCACGCGCGCCGGGAACCACGGGAAATCGAGGTCGCGACGGCGCTCGATCAGCTGCTTCAGCGAATCGCTGAGCGTGGCCGGATCGCAGCGGCGCACCAGGTTCTCGGCCAGCACGCGCGAGGTGTACGGCAGGGTGGCGTAGGCGCCGGGCTGGATCGCATCGACAGCGGCACGCGCGTCGAAATAGTCCAGCGCGCTGCCGGGGAGGTTCTTGCGGTAATCGGTATTCATGGGCTGGCGGAGTGCTTGAGGCGGGCCGGGTGCCGGCGGTGCGGCGGCGAAAGCATCCGGCCGGCACGCGGCCGGCCGGATGGGTACAGCAGGTGGATCAGACGCGCTTGTCGATGGCGACGAAGTCGCGGTCTTCCGGACCGATGTAGTTGGCGCTCGGGCGGATGATCTTGCCGTCGATGCGCTGCTCGACGATGTGCGCGCTCCAGCCGGCGGTGCGGGCGATCACGAACAGCGGGGTGAACATCGCGGTCGGCACGCCCATCATGTGGTAGCTGACGGCGCTGAACCAGTCCAGGTTCGGGAACATCTTCTTGATGTCCCACATCACCGATTCCAGGCGCTCGGCGATGTCGTACATCTTCATGCTGGACTGTTCTTCGGACAGCTCGCGGGCCACGTCCTTGATCACCTTGTTGCGCGGATCGGAGACGGTGTAGACCGGGTGGCCGAAACCGATCACCACTTCCTTGCGCTCGACGCGGGCCTTGATGTCTTCCTCGGCCTCATCGGGGGTGTCGTAGCGCTTCTGCACTTCGAACGCCACTTCGTTGGCGCCACCGTGCTTCGGACCGCGCAGGGCACCAATGCCACCACAGATCGCGCTGTACATGTCACTGCCGGTACCGGCGATGACACGGCAGGTGAAGGTCGAGGCGTTGAACTCGTGTTCCGCATACAGGATCAGCGAGGTGTGCATCGCCTTCACCCACGACTCCTGCGGCTTCTCGCCGTGCAGCAGGTGCAGGAAGTGGCCACCGATCGAGTCGTCATCGGTTTCCACATCGATGGCGCGGCCGTTATGGCTCCAGTGGTACCAGTACAGCAGCATCGAACCGAGGCAGGCCATCAGCTTGTCGGCGATGTCGCGCGCACCCGGATGGTTGTGGTCGTCCTTCTCCGGCGCCACGCAGCCGAGCACGGACACGCCGGTGCGCATCACGTCCATCGGGTGTGCCGACGGCGGCAACTCTTCCAGCGCGGCCTTCACCGCAGCCGGGATGCCACGCAGCGACTTCAGCTTGGCCTTGTACGAAACCAGCTCGGCGCGGGTCGGCAGCTTGCCGTGCACCAGCAGGTAGGCGATTTCCTCGAACTCGCTGGTGTTGGCCAGGTCCAGGATGTCGTAGCCACGGTAGTGCAGGTCGTTGCCACTGCGGCCCACGCTGCACAGCGCGGTGTTGCCGGCAGCGGTGCCGGACAGGGCGACGGACTTCTTCGGCTTGAAGGTCGGGGTTGCGGTCGTATCGTTCATGTTTCCCTCCGAAAACTTGATGGTGCAGGGTACTGCTTATTTCTTGGCGGCGAACAGTGCATCGAGCTGCTGCTCGAACGCGTGGTAGCCGATGCGGTCGTAGAGTTCTTCGCGGGTCTGCATGGTCTCCACCACATTGCGCTGATGACCATCGCGGCGCACCGCCTGGTAGACGTTCTCGGCGGCCTTGTTGGCGGCGCGGAAAGCCGACAGCGGGAACAGCTGGATGGCAACACCGGCCGACGCCAGTTCATCGCGACTGAACAGCGGGGTGGCGCCGAACTCGGTGATGTTGGCCAGCACCGGCACCTTCACCGCGTCGACGAAGCGGCGGTAGGTCTCCAGGTCGTAGGCGGCCTCGGCAAAGATGCCATCGGCACCGGCCTCGACGCAGGCGATGGCGCGCTCGATGGCCTTGTCCACGCCGTCCACCTGGATGGCGTCGGTGCGCGCGATCAGGAAGAAGTCCGGATCGGTCCTGGCATCGGCGGCCGCCTTCACGCGGTCGACCATTTCACCCTGCGACACGATCTCCTTGCCCGGACGGTGACCGCAGCGCTTGGCGCCAACCTGGTCCTCGATGTGGCAGGCGGCCGCGCCGGCCTTGATCAGCGACTTCACGGTGCGCGCGATGTTGAACGCACTCGGGCCGAAGCCGGTATCGATGTCGACCATCAGCGGCAGGTCGCAGACATCGGTGATGCGGCGCACGTCCACCAGCACGTCTTCCAGGGTGTTGATGCCCAAGTCCGGCAGGCCCAGCGAGCCGGCGGCAACACCGCCACCAGACAGGTAGATGGCGCGGAAGCCGGCGCGCTTGGCCAGCAGGGCGTGGTTGGCGTTGATCGCGCCGATCACCTGCAGCGGCGATTCGGCAGCCAGCGCCTCACGGAAGCGGGCACCGGCAGAGAAAGGAGTGGAAGCGGTCATGCGGCAATCCAGGTTGGAGAACGTGTGTGTAGGCGCAAACACCATGCCAACCTGCAAGCGCTTGATTTCACGGGCATGACTGACCCGCATCAGTGAAACATATGAAACACTGAAACAGATGTATCATGAAACACCCTTCCCGGTCCGAGCCACCATGTATCTGCCCCGCTCGCCCCTGCGCCACACCGATGCCGACCCCGGCCGCCCGGTGATCTGGACGGTCAGTGTCTCGCGGCTGACCGGCCTGCTCGGCGACGTCATTCCCGAGTTCGACCGCCGCGCGCGCATCGAACAGATCAACCTCGGCTTCGAGGAAGCGGTGGATGTGATCGGGCAGCGCCTGCGCCGTGAGCATTGCGACGTGGTGATCGCCGGTGGCTCCAACGCGGCCTGGCTGCGCGGCCGGCTGGAGCTGCCGCTGGTGCCGATCCAGGCCAACGGCTTCGACCTGATGGAAGCGCTGGCCCGGGCACGACGGATCGCCAGCCGCATCGGCCTGGTCACCCACGCCAGCGACGTACCGGTGTTCAGCAACTTCCAGCAGAGTTTCGGCCTGGATATCGAGCATCGCCGTTTCGTCACCCGCGAGGATGCGCGCGACTGCATTGCCGACCTGCGCGCCAATGGCATCGAAGTGATCGTCGGCACCGGCATGGCCATCGATCACGCCGAACAGGCCGGCCTGCCCGGCGTGCTGCTGTACTCGGCCGACTCGGTGCGGCAGGCGTTCGAACATGCGCTGGAACTGACCCAGACGCTGGCCCGCTCCAGTGGCAACCGATCCACCCCACGCCGGCGCCCGGCAGTACGTGGCGACGCGCATGAACTGCTCGGCGACAGCGATGCGATGGCACAGGTACGCGCACAGATTGCGCTCTATGCACCGCACGACAGCACCGTGCTGGTCAGTGGCGAAACCGGCACCGGCAAGGAACTGGTCGCGCGCCAGCTGCACGCCGTAAGTGGTCGTCGTGGGCGTTTCGTCGCGCTGAACTGCGGTGCGATCAGCGAATCGCTGCTGGAGGCAGAACTGTTCGGCTACAGCGATGGTGCCTTCACCGGCGCACGTCGCGGCGGACGCGTCGGCCTGGTTGAAGCCGCAGACGGGGGCACCTTGTTCCTGGATGAGATCGGCGAGCTGCCGCTGCCGTTGCAGACCCGCCTGCTACGGGTGTTGGAAGAACGTGAAGTGCTGCGCGTGGGTGCCACCGAACCGACGCCGGTCGACCTGCGCGTGGTAGCCGCCACGCTGCAATCGCTGGAGCAGCGCGCAGCAGCAGGCAGCTTCCGTCGCGATCTGTATTACCGCTTGGCAGCGCTGCGCATTGCCCTGCCCTCGCTGCGTGCCCGGCGCGGTGACATCCCGTTGCTGGCGCAGCACTTCTTCCGCCAGCTGCGTGGCATTGACGCACCACTGGATGAGGATGCACTGGCGGTACTGACCACGGCCGAGTGGCCCGGCAACGTGCGTGAACTACGCAATCTGGTGGATCGCCTGCGCATCCACTGGCAGCCGGCTGAAGGGCCTATTGATGCTTCGCGACTGCTGCAGCTTGCGCCCGAGCTGGCAAGCGAAGGCGCGACGGCACTGCCGCTGGAAAGTAACGGCAAACGCCCGCCGCGTGCGCAGCTGGAAGCATTGCTGCAGGAACATCGCAATGACCGCGAGGGCATGGCACAGGCGCTGGGCGTATCACGCACCACGCTATGGCGCTGGCTGCGCGCGGAGGGTCTGTAGAGCCGAGCCCATGCTCGGCTGCTTCTGCAGGGACAACAGCCGAGCATGGGCTCGGCTCTACCGCAGCCCCGGCACCGCCCCGACTTACGGATACAACAGGCGCTTGCTCCAGCGCCCTTCGGCACCGGCTTCATAGCACCAGCGTTCGTGCAGGCGGAACTGCGCGCCGTACCAGAACTCGATGCGGTCGGGCACCACGCGCAGGCCGCTCCAACCCTCCGGGCGCGGCACGTCCTTGCCTTCGAAGCGGGCTTCGATCCCGGCAACGCGCGCGTCGAACTCTTCACGCGTTGCCAGCGTCTTCGACTGCTGCGAGGCCCAGGCGCCGATCTGGCTCATCCGCGGACGGCTGGCGAAATAGGCATCGGCTTCGGCGTCGGCCACCTGCTCCACGCGCCCCTCGATGCGCACCTGGATGCCGGCCTCGCGCAGGCTGCGCCACAGGAACAGCAGCGCGGCCTGCGGGTTGGCATGGAGTTCCTGGCCCTTGTGGCTGTCCAGATGGGTGTAGAAGACAAAGCCACGCTCATCGAACGCCTTCAGCAGCACGGTACGTGCCGAGGGGCGGCCGTGCGTATCGGCAGTGGCCACGGTCATCGCGTTCGGCTCGACCTCGCGGCTCTGTTTGGCCTCTTCAAACAGGCCGGCAAACGTGGACAGGGCTTCGGCGTACAGGTCGCTCATGATTGCGTTCTTCTCACACGGATTGGGCTATTGTGGCTGCATGGCCGCTGCTGCGTATATGCCCCAGGTGAAAGGATTCCCCGAAACATTGGCCGAACAGGTACTGGACGATGCACTGGGCAGCGGCGCAGCAGTTCCAGTATTGGCGATCAGCGGCCTGCAGGGGAGCGGCAAATCGACGCTGGCCGCGCAGGTGGTGGCCCGCGCCCAGGCACGCGGCCTGAGCGCAGCCACGCTGTCGATCGATGATGTCTACCTGACCCGCGCACAGCGCCAACGGCTGGCCCGCCAGGTGCACCCACTGCTGATCACCCGAGGCCCGCCTGGCACCCATGACCTGCCGCTGGCCCACGCGGTACTGGATGCAGTGGCCGCACGCCAGCCCTTCGCGATGCCGCGCTTCGACAAGCTGGCCGATGAACGCCTGCCCGAAGCGCAATGGCCGCAGCTGCAACAACCGCTGGACCTGCTGGTGTTCGAAGGCTGGTTCCTGGGCACGCCTGCGCAGGATGACGACGCGCTGGACAGCCCGTTGAACGCGCTGGAACGCGAGGCCGACGCCGATGGCCGCTGGCGGCGCTGGTGCAACCAGGCGCTGGCCCGCGACTATCCGGCGCTGTGGCAGCGCTGCGACCGCCTGTGGTTCCTGCAGCCACCGGATTTCTCGGTGGTACCACGCTGGCGCTGGCAGCAGGAGCAGAACCTGCAGGCCGCGCAGCCGGGCCGGCACGGCATGAGCCGGCCACAGCTGGAGCGCTTCGTGCAGTATTACGAGCGGGTCAGCCGCCAGGCGCTGCGTGCCCTGCCCGCTCTGGCCGACCACGTGGTGGTGCTGGACGGCCAGCGACAGGTGCAGGACGTGCGCTGAGCGCGCCTATTCCACCAGGAAGGTCACCCGCAGGTTGACCCGCCATTCGGTGATCTCGCCACTGCCATTGGTGACCACCTTGGTCTCGTTCACCCAGGCGCCCTGGATGCCCTTGACCGTCTCGGAGACCTTCTTCAGCCCGCTGCGCACGGCGTCCTCCACGCTTTTCGGCGAGGAGGCGGTGATTTCGATGACCTTGGCGACCGTCATGGCCTGTACTCCGGCTGGCGCGGGAGACCCCGCAGGAACGCCTACCCTGACGTGAAGAACGTAAAGGCCAGGGCACGGAGGTGTTAGCATCAGAGAGCATGAATCCTGCTCCGAACCTGATCCTGATCGGCCCGATGGGCGCCGGCAAAACCTGCATCGGCCGCCGCCTGGCCGAGCGCTTCACGCTGGACTTCGTCGACGTCGACCAGGCCATCGTTGATGCCGCCGGCGCCAGTATCCCGACCATCTTCGAGCACTCCGGCGAAGCCGGCTTCCGCAGCCATGAACGCGAGGCGCTTGCGCGCGTGCTGGAAGGCCGCGGCCAGCTGGTCTCCACCGGTGGCGGCGCGGTGCTGGATCCTGGCAATCGTGCACTGATCGCCCAGCGCGGCTTCGTGGTCTACCTGCGGGTCAGCGTGGCCGCGCAGCTGGAACGCCTGGCCCGCGACAAGGGCCGGCCGCTGCTG
Organism: Stenotrophomonas sp. AS012628; assembly: GCF_010608305.1. Lineage (NCBI taxonomy): Bacteria > Pseudomonadati > Pseudomonadota > Gammaproteobacteria > Lysobacterales > Lysobacteraceae > Stenotrophomonas > Stenotrophomonas sp. AS012628. Next base: position 46,389 of record NZ_VMBJ01000035.1, read on the forward strand.
CAGCGCCCGGACCGCGAGCAGGTGCTGCACGATCTGGCCGCACACCGCGACCCGCTGTACCGCGAACTGGCCGACCTCACCCTCGATACCGACCCGTATACCGCTGCCGACGCGACCGCCCACCTGGTGGTCAAGCTGGCCACGCAATGGCAGCGCCAGGACCTGACCGCATGACTTCCCCCGCCCTGCTGCAGGTCGCCGTTGGCGGCGACCGCCCTTACACCATCACCATCGGCGCCGGTGCCCAGGCCGACGGCGCTGCGCTGGCCTCGCATGTTCGCGGCCGCCACGTGCTGCTGCTCAGTGACAGCGAAGTGGCCCCACGCTATCTGGACGCCGTGAAGCAGACGCTGTTGACCGCACGCCCCGACCTGATCGTCGGCGAGCACGTGCTGGCCGCAGGCGAAGCCTCCAAGACCCTGGCCGAGTTCGGCCGTGCGATCGAAGCACTGGCCGCGCTTGGCGCCACCCGCGACGCCTGCGTGTTCGCCCTCGGCGGTGGCGTGGTCGGTGATCTCGCCGGTTTTGCAGCCGCCTGCTGGATGCGCGGCGTGGACTGCGTGCAGCTGCCGACCACCCTGTTGGCGATGGTCGATTCGTCGGTGGGCGGCAAGACCGCGGTCGACATTCCGGCCGGCAAGAACCTGGTCGGCGCCTTCCATCCGCCGCGCGCGGTCATTGCCGATACCCGCGTGCTGGCTACGCTGCCGCCGCGCGAACTGCGTGCCGGCCTGGCCGAAGTGGTGAAGTACGGCGCGCTGGGCGATGCCGTGTTCTTCGAATGGCTGCAGCAGCATGCCGATGCGCTGATCGCCGGCGAAGACCACGTGCTTTCCGAAGCCATCGCGCGCAGCTGCCGGCACAAGGCTGCCATCGTCGAGCGCGATCCGTTCGAGAAGGGCGAGCGCGCCCTGCTCAACCTCGGCCATACCTTTGGCCATGCCATCGAGACCGAACAGGGCTATTCGGCCCCGGGCCGCGATGCACTGAACCATGGCGAGGCCGTGGCCGTGGGCATGGTGCTGGCGGCGAAGCTGTCCACCGACCTGGGCCTGGCCGAGGATGCCGACCGCGTGCGCCTGCAGGCGCTGCTGGAAAAGCTGCAGCTGCCGGTGGCGATCCCTGCCGGGCTCGACCCGCAGGCCCTGCTGGGCCGCATGCGGCTGGACAAGAAGAACGTGGCCGGCCGCCTGCGCCTGGTGCTGTGGCGCGGCATGGGCCGTGCCGAGGTGGTGCCGGACGTGGATGAGAAGGCTGTGCTGAAGGTGCTGGGCGCGGGCTGACCTTTCCGCGTTCGCCGGGCATGGCCCGGCGCTGACGGATTGTGCTGCGGCATGAAGCGCAGCCGAGCGTGGGCTCGGCTCTACAGGTCCGTGCCGCCCCGGGGCGATACAATCGGCGCCATGCACGTCTACCTGCAACATCCCGACGCCGGTGCGCAGGCACCGCGCTTCCTGCGCCTGAGCCTGCAGCCGGATCTGTTCGGCGGCTGGGAACTGCTGCGCGAAAGCGGCCGTGTCGGTGCCCGCTCGCAGCTGCGGCGCGAGCTGTTCCTGCAGGCCGACGAAGCCCGCCATGCTTTCGAGAAGGCCCGCGATGCCGAACTGCATCGCGGCTTCCAGATCCTTTCGCACGGCGACTGACGCCGCTGCCAACTTTCGTCCAAGGAATGCCCATCGTGACCAGCCCTCTCCGCAATGATCGCCTGCTGCGCGCCCTGCGCCGCGAACCGGTGGACTGCACCCCCGTCTGGCTGATGCGCCAGGCCGGCCGCTACCTGCCGGAGTACCGCGCGACCCGGGCCAAGGCCGGCAGCTTCCTGGCCATGGCCAAGAATCCGGAGATCGCCTGCGAGGTCACCCTGCAGCCGCTGCGCCGCTTCCCCTTGGACGCGGCCATCCTGTTCTCGGACATCCTCACCATTCCCGACGCGATGGGCCTGGAGCTGTACTTCGTCGAAGGCGAAGGCCCGAAGTTCCGCCACCCGGTGCGTGATGAAGCGGCCATCGCCAGGCTGGCCGTGCCGGACATGGAACAGGACCTGGGCTATGTGATGGACGCGGTGCGCCTGATCCGCCGCGAACTGGATGGCCAGGTGCCGTTGATCGGCTTCTCCGGCAGCCCGTGGACGCTGGCCTGCTACATGGTGGAAGGCGGCGGCAGCAAGGACTTTGCGCGCATCAAGGCGATGGCGCTGAACCACCCCCAGGCCCTGCACCGCCTGCTGGAGGTCACCACTGAAGCGGTGATCGCCTACCTCGGCGCGCAGCGTGCGGCTGGTGCGCAGGCGCTGCAGGTGTTCGACACCTGGGGTGGCGTGCTGTCGCCGTCGATGTACCGCGAGTTCTCGCTGCGTTACCTGCAGCGCATTGCCGAGGGCCTGGAGCGTGGCGAAGGCAGCGAGCGCACGCCGCTGATCCTGTTCGGCAAGGGCACCGGCCTGCATCTGGAAGCGCTGTCGCAGACCGGCGCCGATGCGCTGGGCCTGGACTGGACGCTGGACCTGGACGAGGCCATGCGCCGCACCGGTGGCCGCGTTGCCCTGCAGGGCAACCTCGACCCGACCACGCTGTACGCCTCGCCGGATGCGATCGCCGCCGCTGCCGCACGCGTGCTCGACACCTATGCCGCGGGCAACGGTGGTTCGCGCGAGGGCCATGTGTTCAATCTTGGCCATGGCATGTCGCCGGACATGGACCCGGCGCACGTGCAGGTGCTGGTCGACGCGGTGCACGCGCACAGCCAGCGCTGAACCTTGCGCATGCGGTTGCGGCGCGATGTTGATCGCGCCGTGACCCGCAGTGCGCGATCATGGTCTCCCCCACGCTGCACCGGCCGCGCCCCATGTCCACATCGCCATCGACCTACAACCGCCAGCGCCCCCTGCTGTGGTTGGTTTCGTTGGCGATCTTCATGCAGATGCTGGACTCGACCATCGTCAACACGGCGTTGCCGGCGATGGCCGCCAGCCTGGGCGAAAGCCCGCTGCAGATGCAGTCGGTGGTGTTCAGCTATGCGCTGGCGGTGGCTACCTTCATTCCCGCCTCCGGCTGGATCGCTGACCGCTACGGCACCCGCCGCACCTTCCTGGTGGCGATCATCCTGTTCACCCTCGGCTCGCTGGCCTGCGCGCTGGCCCAGCACCTGCACCAGCTGGTCGGTGCGCGCGTGCTGCAGGGCATCGGCGGTGCGATGCTGCTGCCGGTCGGTCGCCTGGCGGTGATGCGTTCGGTGCCGCGCGAGGATTTCCTGCGTGCGATGAGCTTCATCGCCATCCCCGCGCTGGTCGGCCCGTTGATCGGTCCCACGCTGGGTGGCTGGCTGGTCGAGATCGCCTCGTGGCACTGGGTGTTCCTGATCAACCTGCCGATCGGCGTGATCGGTTTCATCGCCGCGATGAAGATCATGCCCGACCACTACGCCAGCCATCGCACCCGCTTCGACCTGCGTGGCTACATCATGCTGGCCTTCGCGATGGTGGTGCTGTCACTGGCGCTGGACGGCATCTCTGGACTCGGCACGCCACATGCGCTGGTGATGCTGATGACCGTGGCCGGCCTGGCTGCGCTGGTGGGCTACTGGCTGCACGCCGCCAACTCCACCGCTCCCTTGTTCTCGCTGGCCCTGTTCCGCGTGCCCAGCTATCGCATCGGTATCCTCGGCAACCTGTTCTCGCGCATCGGCAGCAGCGCCATGCCGATGCTGATCCCGCTGCTGCTACAGGTCGGCCTGGGCCTGGGCCCGATGAACGCCGGCCTGATGATGGTGCCGGTGGCAGCGGCCGGCATGGTGTCGAAGAAGCTGGCGGTAAAGCTGGTTGAGCGCTACGGCTACCGCCGCGTGCTGATGGTCAACACCGTGCTGGTCGGCCTGGCGATGGCCAGCTTCATCCTGATGACACCGGGCCAACACCTGGCGTGGCGCCTGCTGCAGCTGGCGTTCTTCGGTGCGGTCAATTCGCTGCAGTTCACCGTGATGAACACCGTGACCCTGCGCGACCTGGACCGCGAATTCGCCAGTTCCGGCAACAGCCTGCTGTCGATGGTGATGATGCTCGCCGCTGGTTTCGGTGCCGCCGCTGCGGGCAGCCTGCTGGCCGCGTTCGGCAACCACCTGGACAGCAACAGCGCGACCGCGGCGCTGCATGCGACGTTCCTGTGCGTGGGCGCGATCACGCTGACTTCGACGATGATCTTCTGGCAGCTGCCCGATACCAAGCCGGAGCCACGGCAGGTCGAGCACGTCGCGGAGTGAGGGTGGTTCGGCAGGGCCTGCGGCCCTGCACCTGCAGAGGCTTCAAGCCAAGGCAACAGCAACGGCAAAAGCAGGCATTCCGTGGGATGGCGGGGCGGTGTGGGCTTGCAGGACACGCCGTA
>NZ_VMBJ01000350.1:0-201 GCF_010608305.1 Stenotrophomonas sp. AS012628
GTCGAGGGCGGCTGAGATTGGCGATGATGCCTTGGACGAGAACCTCGGCTCCCATCTCCCCCCGCCGGGGAGAGGTGAGGGGTGGGATTCTCCTGCGAAGCCGAGCCGCCGGTGGGAGGGCGTGTGCGGCCGGCAGCATCCTGCCAGCCCGGGCCGCGCAGCCGTCTACGCCTCAGCTCAGGCTCCGGACTTCAACTGCGC
>NZ_VMBJ01000351.1:0-201 GCF_010608305.1 Stenotrophomonas sp. AS012628
GCGTGGAGGTGGCCATGGTCAGAGTCCGAGCATCTGGTAGAGGTCGCCCACCGTGCGAGCCTTGATCAGGTCTTCGCCGGTGATGGTCTTGCCGTATTCCATGTCGAACATGACGATGACCCCGAGCGCGGCCAGCGAGTCCCATTCCGGCAGGTCTTCGAGCTGGGTGTCCATGCTGACCTCGACGGGATTCTGGAAATC
>NZ_VMBJ01000352.1:0-201 GCF_010608305.1 Stenotrophomonas sp. AS012628
GTCGTGGCCGGCGTCGAGCGCGGCGACGATGGCGTCGCGCATCGCCAGCCAGTTGCCCTGAGTCATGTTGGCGCTGTCCAGCGGCGGTTGCAGTTCGGCGAAGCGCCAGCGCAGGTCCGGGGCGTCGCCGAGGCTTTGCAGGTGGTCGCGCATGCGCGCTTCGAAGCCACCGGCCGGAGCCAGTCCCTGAGGGGTCTGCAG
>NZ_VMBJ01000353.1:0-201 GCF_010608305.1 Stenotrophomonas sp. AS012628
GCGCTGCAGGGCGGGGTTTTTGCGTTTTCCCCGAACCTGACAGCTTGCTGAGCCGTGAAAGGCGCTTGAAAGTTCGCGTCGGTAAAAACGCTCCCGTCTCAAGGGGGAGTCTGCTGCAGTGAAACATCGGGGTGCATTCCATTTACGGGCGAGGGCCGTGCTGTGCGCGGTGACCTGCCTGCCATTTGCCGCTGCCTGGGC
>NZ_VMBJ01000354.1:0-200 GCF_010608305.1 Stenotrophomonas sp. AS012628
GGCTATCGCGCAGGGTGTCGGCGGTGTCGAACAGCGGTTCCTTGTCTTCCTGGTTGTCCTTGTTGTAGGCCAGCGGCTGGCCCTTCATCAGGGTCAGCAAGCCGGTGAGGGCGCCGAACACCCGGCCGGACTTGCCGCGTACCAGCTCCGGCACGTCGGGGTTCTTCTTCTGCGGCATGATCGAGGAGCCGGTGCAGAAG
>NZ_VMBJ01000355.1:0-200 GCF_010608305.1 Stenotrophomonas sp. AS012628
GTACGGTCGCAGCGACCGTACCGATGGCAGACTACTGCGACTTGCGAACCCGCAGGTACCATTCCGACAGCAGGCGGACCTGCTTCTCGGTGTAGCCGCGCTCGACCATGCGTTTGACGAAGTCGTTGTGCTTCTGCTGGTCCTCCTTGCTGGCCTTGGCGTTGAAGCTGATGACCGGAAGCAGGTCCTCGGTGTTGGAG
>NZ_VMBJ01000356.1:0-200 GCF_010608305.1 Stenotrophomonas sp. AS012628
GTTCGGTGATCGGGCTGTCCTCGTTGACCATCGGCACCTTGGCGTTCGGCGCCTTGATGGTCAGTTGGCCGCCCATGCGGTCGGTGGCGTAGTCCACCACCGCGTCTTCGAGGAAGGGCTCGCTGACCGCATCGATCCAGGCAGTGAAGTCCTTCAGGGCGATGGCGGTGTCCTCGACCTTTTCCTCGCCCGGCTTGCAG
>NZ_VMBJ01000357.1:0-200 GCF_010608305.1 Stenotrophomonas sp. AS012628
CTTCAAAGAAATTGATCTGCTGCACCGTCAGCTGGAACGGCAGGCGCGCATCCAGCGATACCAGGGCGGCGGCAACGAGGCCGACCTGAATCCGGCGGTGGCCAACCGCAACGCGGCCCCGAAGAAGAAGGCGCGCAAGAACGAGTTCAGCGATGAAGAGATCGAGCGCCTGCAGACGGCGTTCGTAGATGGTTGTTTCG